>JAZGGT010000605.1:0-7298 GCA_036480555.1 Bacteroidales bacterium
CTCAATTGTTCCTGCTTATCGGTGGCATACAGGTAGACCAGTGATTTATTCTTATCAGTCTGGTTTTCCTTGATCAGTTTTTCATATTCTTCGTAAGTGAAATACTTGCCATCTGTGTTCTTCAACATGGCAAACTTTGCAGCACGGTCATAGAATTTCTCCTCAGACATCATCCCATAATTGATAAACAGTTTCAGATCATCCCATTTTTTCTCAAATTCATCCCTGGAATTTTTAAAGATCTCTTCCAGGCGGTCCGCCACTTTTTTGGTAATATGACTGCTTATCTTCTTTACGTTCGGGTCACCCTGGAGAAAGCTCCGTGAGACATTCAGGGGGATATCAGGAGAATCCAGGACACCATGAAGAAGGGTAAGGAATTCGGGGACAATCACCTCTACGTTATCTGTCACAAATACCTGGTTGCTGTAAAGCTGGATCTTGTTTTTCTGTATCTCTATGTTGGTTTTGATTCGCGGGAAATAAAGGACCCCGGTCAGGTTGAAGGGATAATCCACGTTCAGGTGAATGTTGAACAAAGGCTCTTCTGACATGGGATAGAGATCCTGGTAGAATTTCTTATAATCCTCATCTTTCAGGTCAACCGGTTTTTTTGTCCACAATGGATTGGTTTCATTGATGATCTTATCCTTACCGGTATCCACATATTTATCCTCTTTCCATTCTTTTTCTTTGCCAAAAGCTATCTCCACAGGCAGGAAACGGCAATACTTTGTCAGCATCCCTTCAATCCTTGATTCTTCCAGGAACTCCTTTGATTCCTTGTCAAAGTGCAGGATCACTTCCGTGCCAACATCCTTTTTGTCAATCTCTTCCAGTGTATATTCCGGGCTGCCGTCACAGGACCATTTCACTGCTTTTGTCCCCTTTTTATAGGACTTTGTTATGATCTCAACCTTCTCGGAAACCATGAAGGAAGAATAGAATCCCAGTCCAAAATGCCCGATAATGGCATTGCTCTGATTCTTGTATTTCTCGAGGAATTCCTCGGCACTTGAAAAAGCAATCTGGTTGATGAATTTTTTTATCTCATCACCGGTCATACCAAGTCCGTTGTCAGAGACAGTGAGGGTTTTCTTTTTCGCGTCCAGGCTGACGTGTATTCTCTGGTCACCCAGCTCTTCCTTGTAATCTCCTGCCGAAGCAAGGGTTTTTAATTTCTGGATTGCATCAATGGCATTCGATATCAGTTCCCTGAGGAATATTTCATGTTCAGAATACAGGAATTTCTTAATGATAGGAAAGATATTCTCAGTGGTTACAGCAATTTTTCCTTTTTGCATTTTCGTTCTATTTTATTTATTGCAAAATTCAATGGTCTCTGGCCCGCAGGATCAAATGATATGCCAAGGGCAATGAACTGACAATTCGTCATGTGATTATTGTGGAAAGGGCTAGCGGTTCCTCACATCAATATCGGACTGGTGGATCCACATCCCGCTTTTCCATCTGTATCCGTCATAGGAGAAATCCGGAGCATAAAAGCGCAAGTGGCCCTCTAATTCGGGTTCGATGGGAGACAAATGGTCATACACGATCATTTTCAGATCCGGATTGTAGCGGACTGTCATTACGACTTCACCTGAATATTCAAAAATGACCCTGTGCTGAACCCCGTTTTCCATATTGAAAACCGGCTTCCCGAAAACCGGCTCCTGGTTTTCATCAAAATACAATACATCTATTATCTTCTTATCAGAAAACCTGTCATTGAAGTGGTAGCCGATGAGGGTATAAATGACATCCCTTCCGGCTTTGTTGCGCAATACCTGGTAATAAAGCATGCCCGGCCATTTTTCAGCAGCCGTTTCATCATGGAGCAGTTCCTCCAGCCCCTGAGCCTGCTCCCGCAGAACAAATACCTGGCAGGATGGCATTTTACCGGCACCTACCTGAATGATCCCGTGATACTCATGAACAAAACCGGATAGAGGGACATTCCAGGTGAAGATCCGGAACGCATTGTCCGGGGATCTTACATTCCCTATCCTTCTCAGGCTATCAAATGGATAATCGAATGATGCTGGGGATTTTAAAAGCCGGGGCATTACCTGAAGGATGGAATCATTCAATTGTTTTTTTTCAGTATCGGATCCGGTGAGATATAATTGCTCAAATAGTTCCCTGAGGGATGCTTCATTTTCTGTAAGCGGATCGGCCTGTGGGAAAGCTGGCTGGCTTAGTAATAGCGGGATGAGGAATAGCAACAATCTGGGCATACTCGGACGGGATCAATTTTCCGTAAAATTAACTATCCATGGCATTTTTCCAACAATTGTTGAAGGCGGCCACAAACATCCTTGATCTGCTCGGGTGTTATAATCAGCGGAGGTGCGATCCTGAAAGCAGTATCATGGAAGATAAACCAATCGGTTACTATACCGTCATCCTTTGCCAGTGATATCAGCTTTTGCACCTTTTCAGCCGATGCCAGCTCCACGGCCAGGAACAGACCCATCCCACGGATTTCTGTGATGGTCTGATGCTTCAGATGATCCCGGAACAGTTTTTCCTTCCCGGGCACGTCTTTGATCAGGTCTTCCCGGAGCAGCACCTCAAGGCTTGCCAGTCCCGCTGCACAGCTCACCGGATGCCCCCCGAAAGTGGTTATATGTCCCAATACCGGATTGGTCCTGAAGACGGACATGATTTCGGAACTGGAAATGAAACCACTAAGCGGCATGCCCCCGCCAAACCCCTTGGCCAGCACCAGTATATTTGGTATAGTTTCCCAGTGTTCAAAGGCAAACATTGAGCCTGTGCGCCCCATCCCTGTCTGGATCTCATCAAAAATCAGCAATGCACCTGTCTTGTTACACCTGTCACGGATCTCTTGCAGAAACCCATCCTGCGGCAACATGATCCCTCCTTCCCCCTGTATAGGTTCAAGGATCACACAGGCAGTTTGTAAATCAATCTGGTTGAGTCCCCCAAAATCATTGAAATCAAGGAAGGTAGTCCCCGGTATTAAAGGCCTGAAAGCATTCTTAAAAGATTCATCACCCATGACACTGAGGGCACCTCCTGTACTCCCGTGATAGGCTTTGTTGAAAGCAATTGTTTTGAACCTCCCTGTGTATCGTTTGGCCAGCTTCAATGCACCTTCAACGGCCTCGCTCCCTGAATTCACAAAATAGGTGCAATTCAGCTCTGGCGGCAGGATCTCATTTAATAGTGAAGCCAGCTTTACCTGGGGAGACTGGATATATTCACCATAAACCATCAGGTGCATATACCTGTCAAGCTGATCCTTGACAGCACTGACAACTTCTGGGTGCCGGTGCCCCAGGTTACTGACAGACACCCCTGAGATCAGGTCAACATAAGGATTTCCATCAGGATCATATAAATATATCCCTTCCGCATGGGATATCTCCAGTAAATAAGGAAAGTCAGAGGTCTGGGCTATATGTTGCAGGAAGATTTGCCGGTTGGTCAACATTATTTGACCATCAGGTTGATATCACCCATAAGGTTATCCTTGTAAGATTTCCCGATGGGGATGGACTTGTTCCCGTCATGTATGCGTACGATTACAGAATTATCTTCAATTACATCGATACTGCTCGTATTTACTATGTAAGATCTGTGTACCCTGGTAAATTTGTCAGAAGGCAGTTTCTGTTCAATGGCCTTCATGGTGAAGTGAATGGTGTATTTATCTTCGAAAGTATTGAAGATCACATAGTTTTCAAGGGCTTCAATCCAGAGGATATCATCATATCTCAACCTGACCAGGGTCGAATTCTTCTTGATGAAGATTTCATCCTTGCCCATCTTACCAAGCCCGTCCTTTACCTGGGCACGTTTACGGACACGCTCTATGGCCTTGTAAAACCTGGCATAGGTAATGGGCTTCACAAGATAATCGGTCACCTCATAATCGAATGCCTCGACCGCATATTTCTCCTTGGATGAGATTATGATAACCTGTGGCCTTTCCTGAAGGGATTCCATGAATTCTATTCCGGTCATAAGGGGCAATTCGATATCCAGGAAGATCAGCTGGATATCCTCGTCAGAGCTTACAGCGTTGATTGCATCCACCGCACTATGAAACGTATACAATAAATTCAGATCTGAGGTTTTGCCTACAAATTCCTCAATAATCCGGGCGGACAATTTATCGTCCTCAATAATAATGCAGTTCATCCGTTTCTCGTTTATCCCTGAAAATTATAAATTTATCACAACTTTCGTCCTATTCATCAAATATAATCAAAATTATTTATACGGAATATATTGCAAAAGGATATTCTTTTCTGACTATTTTTTTAGTTACCCCTGTCTCCGCCAGATACAAACCTTTCCCCTCCCCTGATCGATTTTCTAAGCCAATCCACCAGTTGTTCCTCTCTTTCTGCCTTTGATAATCTCCAGGAAAGATCAGATTGATGAAGTCCCATGGTCAATTGATTAAGTATGATTGCTGCCGAAACCGAGATATTGAAGCACCCGGTAAATCCATATATGGGAATCTTCAGGAATTCATCCGCCTGTTCCAGCACCTGATCTGTCAGCCCGGTAAGCTCTGTTCCGAAAAACAGGGCGCATTTCCCTTTATAAAGCTTAAAATTGCGCAGGGAACTGCCTTTTCATTCAATGTTGTGGCAATAATCCTGTAGCCCTGGTCCCTTAATTCCTGGATGGCTTCATTATAATGTAATTCAGCCTGTTGTATTTCTTCAGGTTAAGCCATTTTGTAGCTCCCAGTACCACATCCGGGTTAATATTATACGTGTTTCGGTTTTCAATGATATGTACATCCTGGATCCCGAAGCATTCACAGGTTCTCAGGACTGCGCTGGCGTTGTGGGACTGATATATATCTTCCAGTACGACTGTGATATATCGGGCCCTGAAATCCAACACCCTGTCAAACAGTTCCCTGCGGCGCTCAGTGATAAAGCCTGATAGTTCTTCTATTATTTTCCTGCGGCTTTCATCCATGCAGGTTATTCAATAAAAAAAGGAGCACTATCGCACTCCTTCCAAGTTCAAATTATCATTTTTTCTATACAGCACCTGACAAGTCAGCTCCAGCCTTGAACTTAACTACTTTCTTAGCAGCGATTGTGATGGGCTTACCAGTCTGGGGATTTCTGCCAGTCCTGGCATTCCTTTTGGATACCGAGAAGGAACCAAAGCCTACTAAAGCAACCCTGTCTCCTTTTTTAAGTGCACCTGTCGTTGTATTAACGAAAGCATCCAAAGCTCTTTTTGCATCAGCCTTAGTTAAACTGGCCTCGCTGGCGATAGCATCAATAAGTTGTGCTTTGTTCATAATAAATAAAATTTTAGGGTTAGTATTTTACTGAAACACTTATATCACCTACAAATATAGACTATTTCTTATCTTAAGCAACTTTCAGCTAAAAAAAATCCCGGAAATGTTAATAAAATCGGTTATTTTGTTAACTAAACCCCCTGATTTCCCCTGAATATAGCACTTTCAGCGTTTCTTTAAACAAAATTTTCAGACTTGAAAGACATTTTCCGAAATATATTATATTTTTGCGCCAACGGAGAAATGGCAGAGTGGTCGAATGCGGCGGTCTTGAAAACCGTTGTCCGTTCACACGGACCGGGGGTTCGAATCCCTCTTTCTCCGCAAATTAGTCGGTAATCAAAAGTAGCATCCTGTAAAAATCCTGATTTACAGGATGTTTTGTTTTTTCCTCCCGGTCATAGAACCTCAAATAAAGTAATCCTCTGGTGTGCTATTCGGTGGACTTAAAAATTGACGTCCTAACTCCACCTATTGGCATGGATAACCTTGAAATACTGCGTTTTACCGCATTTTCATTTTCATGGGAACCATATATTTATATAACAAAAAACGGAGGACAAAACAATGGAAACAAACACTTTCAGAATCCTGTTCTATTTGAAAAGAACAAAACTCCTGAAAAATGGAGAAGCGCCTATTTTTATGCGCATCACTATCAATGGCGAGCGTGCTGAAATCTCCACGCATCGGAGCATTGATCCTAAGCTTTGGGATCAGAAGAAAGAAAAAGCCAAAGGAAACAGTACAAAAGCCTATCAGCTCAACGAACACATTGAAAGAAAAAAGGCTGAGGTCTATAAATATCAAAAACAGCTTGAAAACGATGATCAGATTGTCAGTGCAGGTGCTATCAGAGATCTACTCCATAATAAAGGGAAAGAGAAAACAACTGTGATTGCCCTATTCTCCGAGCATAATTCCCAGTGCCGTGAGAAGATTAATAAAGGGTTGGCACCGGCAACAGTGACCCGATATGAAACAACCTTAAAACATCTTCGGAATTTTATGAAACAAAAGTATCGTGTAGATGATTATCCCCTTCGTGGGATTAACCACAAGTTCATTAAGGATTTTGAACACTATCTAATGACTTCCAGGGAATGTAATCGAAACACAACGAGTAAGTACCTGGGTAATTTTAAAAAAATTATCCGCCTGGCACGATTCAATGACTGGATCAGAAAGGATCCATTCCTGAACATAAGAATCCCCTATGAAGAAGTGGACAGGGATTATCTTACAGAAACAGAATTATGGATATTGATCAAAAAAGATTTTTCAAATGACCGATTGGCAAAAGTGAAAGATATATATCTGTTTTGCTGTTTTACAGGGTTGGCCTATGTTGATGTCGCAAGACTAACTAAGGATAATTTAACCATTGGAATAGATAAGAAAAAATGGCTAAGGATCCATCGGCAAAAAACCAATCGAATCAGTGATATTCCACTTCTGGAAATCCCTCTGGCCATCATTAATAAATATGAAGATGATCCCTACTGCAAGGTGTACCACAAGCTTCTACCTGTAGGCAGCAATCAAAAGATGAACGAATATCTCAAAGAAATTGCAGCCATCTGTGGTATTAATAAGACTCTAACCACTCACACTGCAAGGCATACGTTTGCCACAACGGTAACACTTACAAACAATCTTTCAATAGAAGCTGTTATGAAGATGCTCGGGCATTCCAGTATAAATATGACCAAGCGTTACGCCAGGGTTGTTGACACACTGGTTAGTGGAGAAATGGCAAAGATCCAGTCAAAATATACACTGGGTGGAGATGCAGAATCAGAGGAAGGGACAATCAGTCATGAATCGGTTTAATTAGATTAATGTGGACCATTTAATTGGGATAATCCTTGTTTATATGTATTCGATCATAATTAATATGCATTTAACCAGCTTCTATTTACCGTGTAATACTACTACAAGTTGCATGCATTCGGGTTTATTTACTTCTTTTGACTGAACTTTACCGTAT
>JAZGGT010000606.1:0-2503 GCA_036480555.1 Bacteroidales bacterium
ACACATTTCAAGCAAAGGGATTACTTTGATAAGGAGTTTTACCTGGACAACGAAGACCTGGTCATCGGCATCCGTGTGGATACCGTAGTCATTGCTTATCCTCATCCCATATTGAACTGGCATGAAATAGTGAACCATAAGGCCAATGATACCTATCTTGCTGTCAGTTTCTGTCCACTTACGGGTACGGCAGTATGCTGGAATAGGGAACTTGAAGGAGGAATAACCACTTTCGGAGTTTCCGGATTGCTGTATAACAACAATGTTTTACCCTATGACAGGGCCACGGAAAGTTTCTGGTCACAGATCAGGAACGACTGCATATTTGGTGACCTGATCAGAACAAAAGCTGAAGTAATCCCCATCGTTGAAACAACCTGGGAAACATGGAAATCCATGTACCCTGAAACCTGGGTCTTAACCAATAATACAGGATACGGAAGGGACTATACCTATTATCCATACGGTGAATACAAGACCCTGGACGAATTGATCTATTTTCCCATATCCAATAAAGATGACAGGCTTCCAGCCAAGGAAAGGGCTTATTCAATTATCCTGGGCGGGAAAGCAAAGGTTTACCGGTTCCAGGATTTTTGAAATTCAGCTTACAAAACCAACCTAAAAATAATATCCCTGGATATTCAGATTTGTCAAACCTTCCTGCCTTGCCCATTCCACCACCTCTTTGTATTCCTTCCTGCTGATTTTCCGGGCAATCTTCGGATATTCATTGGCTTTGTACTGCGGCCGGTATTGTGACATGATATTCACGTAAGTATCTTTGGGAAGATTACCTGCTATCCAGGAGATCACTTCCTTTGATCCGCTGACATTGTTTGGCATCACCAGATGACGGATCATTAGACCCCTTTGCATAAGACCATTTCTGGCAGGCTTTGCCACACCCACCTGCCGGTGCATTTCAAGCAATGCTTCTTTGGTGAGTTCCGGATAAGTAAAAGCATCCGAGGAATATCTGGCTGCCATCTTCCCATCAGCATATTTGAAATCGGGCAGGTAGATATCCACGATCCCTTCCAGATACCTGAGTATCTCTGCGCGTTCCCATCCACAGGTATTGTATACAATCGGAATGTGCAAACCCTTGTGTGCAGCAATATCGACAGCAAGTACAATATGGGGGGAATAATGAGTGGGTGTAACAAAGTTTATATTTGGGCATCCAAGATCCTGTAGAACCAGCATCATATCCGCCATTTCCTCCAGTGTCCGGTTATTTCCCCTTCCCCCCTGGCTGATCTCCCAGTTGCAGCAGAATACACATCTCAGACTGCAATTGGTCAGAAAAATCGTCCCTGAACCACCCTTTCCAACGAGGGGTTTCTCCTCTCCAAAATGCTGGTGAAAAGACGAGACCATAAGCTGTGAATCGGCCCGGCAAAATCCCTTCTCCCCTTCGAGCTTGTTGACGCCGCACATACGGGGACAAAGCCGGCAGCTTTCCATGATCTGCCATAATTCTTCCCCTCTCTGTTTTAATTCCCCTGTCTTGTGCAGTTTCAGATAAGTGGGTTCAAAATCCTCAAAGAGGCGAAAAGCACCCAGGCTCAATCCAGATATGACTGCATAGAGGCAGGACCTGAGAAATCTTCTTCTTGGTTGCCCTTTCATACATCAATGCATTGAAAGTCTCACCCGACACCTGAATGTAAGTTACATAATTTTTGAGAATTCAATCGCTCAAACAGATGGGAATACCCAGGGTGAACGGTAGGCGGGGGTAATCAGGGAGTCGGCTTTTTCAGAATTGGTAATCCTACGGGTTTTCTCATCATAGAAAATGCGTTCATCGACCCAGTGAGAGATGTTTCCCAGGTGTGCATACAGGGCTGAAAGATGCCCGATGCTGATCTCGGCAGCCAATTTTTCCCCGGTCCGGATGGCATTGATAAAATTGGCACAATGATTAATGTGAGATTTCTTATCCGAGGTCTGATCCTCCGGTGCTTCCATTCTGTATGCCTCCTCTCCCCATTCAGGCAATACTTTCCATCTTTCCCGGTTGGCTATAAGCGTCCCGTTGGTCCCGATGAACTTCACCCCGTACAACTGGTCATACGGACCCTGCTGAACACCGCCATTGTGCTCCCAGATCATGTTGAAGCCATCCATCTCATAAAGCACGGTCAGTGTGTCGGGCATTTCCAGTGCCCTGTCCCGGTTCGCAAAATTCCCTCCCATTGAAGTAACCGATCTGGGTCCCGTCTTTACATTCATAGCCCACAATCCCATGTCAATAAGGTGTACACCCCAGTCACTCATCAGTCCACCCCCATAATCCCTGAACATTCTCCATGACCCGTGAAAACGGTTCTCGTTGAATGGACGTTTGGGAGCCGGACCCAGCCACCGGTCATAATCCACGCCTTCAGGAGGTTGACTGTCAGGTACAGGCATATTTCCTGCACCATAATTGAAATTGGCCCAGAAATTTACCTGTAGGATGGTTCCCAGTTTTCCGGACTGCACAAACTAAATG
>JAZGGT010000607.1:0-3147 GCA_036480555.1 Bacteroidales bacterium
TTCCGGGTCCTTTTTGGCTACTACCTCTTCTACCTTCTGGAGTCTTACCAGGTCAAACCATCGGCAATACTCACCGGCAAATTCCCAGGCTTTTTCCTGAACAATCTGATCCTGTGTGGCAGAAGACCAGTCCACACCAGGCGCAGGGGTATCCAGCGGGAGCCCGGCGCCACGGCGGACGATTTTATTCACAGCTTCAAGTGCAGCTGCATCCGATGTATTTCCTTCCGCCATGACCTGTGCCTCGGCAAAGATCAGATAGACTTCGGCCATTCTTTCAAGTGGCAGGGAGACTGCATTCAACCAGGTTCTTTCAGGGCCTTGCAATTTTTTAAAATATGGACGCCCAGTAGCAAATTCCTGCCAGGTAAGCGTACCTGTTTCGGTCACCAGCTCTGTCTGGAAGGTTATATCTTTCCTGTGTCCAGCCGGAAATTCATTGAAAAATGTCAGTTCGCTGAAAAAATCATCCCACTGCTGGTCATCACCCGGCCTTGCAGCTGATCCATAAACCGCATTCCCGTTATACCATTGTCCGGCCCAGAAATTCAGGGCGAATACCTCTTCCTTGTTACCGTCATTGTTGACGCTGTCATTCGGCCATAGGTCGGCAAAATTATCCATCAGGCCAAATCCATAGGTATCCTGGTTATCAATCACCTCCTTGGCCTTGCTGGCTGCAAGTTCATATTTCGATGCATCATTGGTAGGCCAGCCGGACATTTGCAGGTAAACCTCTGCAAGTACAGCTTTTGCAGTGCCCAGAGAGGCACGCCCGGGCTCCGGTTTTTGATCTGATAACAGTCCTTCTGCAGCCTGCAGGTCCATGATGATCTGAGCGTAGATCTCGGCTATTGTGCTGCTTTCAATGGATAATATATCCTCAGTGAATATATGAGTTTCCAGCACAAGAGGGGCGTTGCCCCATAAACGTACAATCCAGAAATAATTATAAGCCCTCAGGAAGAATGCCTCCCCGGCGATCTGGTTGATCACCGCCTGGTCACCTGTAGCATTTTCATAATTTGCGATGATGTTGTTACAACCCTGGATGGATTTATATGCCCCGTTCCATACAAAAGGCAATCGTCCGTTTGTCTCGGAGACTTTGAACTGGTCAAATTGCCTGAAATCTGCCTTGTTACTTGCCTTATGTGTTGTAAGGTCATCACTTCCCATCAGGATAGCCTGGGTGGAAGCATTGCCTAGTCCGGAGCCCCATGTTGCGGAAAGTGGTTTATATGCTCCTGCAAGGGCAGCAGTCAACCCGTCGGCATTGCTTAATGCACCGCTTTCAGAAGTAATTTGTGTCGACAGATCCTCTTCCAGAAAATCTGAACAGGAACCGCCTAGCAGTCCCAAAACCAATATAATTGCTATATTTTTCATTTTCCCTAGATTTTAAAGATTAGAATGTCAGATTAATTCCAAGTGTCCATGTCTTCGCATTTGGATAGGCCCCGGGATCAGCTCCACGAGCATCTTGATTGTCCCCCCTGTTGGTATAAGCCTCGGGGTCAATCCCCCCATAATCTGTAAAAGTAAGTAAATTCAGGGCACCAATTGTTATAGAACCGTTAACGCCCCGAATAAGATCCTGAGGTAGATTATAGGTCAGGCTCAGGTTCTTGAGCCTGAGGAAATCTCCAGGCTGGATAAATCTGGAAGACTGGATCTCTACCAGATCGGTCTGGCTGAAATGAGGGATATCGGTCTCATTGGATGAATTCCACCGGTTCGTGATATCCGAATGGGTCGCTTCCCTGGCATCGGCAACAGCCATTACTGAATGGGCATATGCGAAATTCCACTTATCGTATCCACCCATGGCCTGGAAGAATATATTGAGGGAGAAGTTCTTATAATTGAATGTATTGTTCCATCCGAACAGGGTTTCCGGTATGCCGCTTCCGATTATCCCATAATCATCAGCGTCTATAACGCCGTCAGGTACGCCATCCGGGCCAGATATATCCGCAAACTTGGAATCTCCCGGTACGTTGCCATAAACAGCGGCGGCATCGGCTTCGCTGGACTTCCATGTACCAAGGTAAGTCAAACCATAATAATTGGAGAGTCCATATCCCGGTATGAGCACATTCTCAGGCAGGTTTGTCATCCCCGCACCGGCATCCCCATCGAGGAATATTTTTTCCCGGTCTCCGATACTGGTGACTTCGTTCTTCAGGAAAGTGGCATTAAGTGTTGAGTACCAGCCGAATGAACTGGTAGTGACAATCCGGCCGGTCAAACTGAATTCAAACCCCGTATTCCTTACTTCGCCCAGGTTTCTGAATATGGATCCGCCTCCTGAATACTCTGGAAGCGGCTCGCTTATCAGCAAATCTGTGGTATTCTTCTGGAAAAAATCAAGTTCCAGTCCCAGCCTGCTGTTCAGTACCGCCAAATCCAGTCCAATATTAGACTGTGTGGTCGTTTCCCATTTCAGATCCGAATTTCCCGGATTTCCGATTTTGATACCAGGAGTAAGAACCCCGTTTCTAAAGGAAGTGCCCGCCTCGAAATCATCTGTATAAAAAGTGGTTACCGTACCGTACACATCGATGCCCTGGCTACCTGTTTGTCCCCAGCTAGCTCTTAGTTTGAGGTTATCCAGCCAGGAGACACTCTGCATAAATGCTTCCTCTGACATTCTCCATCCTACACCAACTGAGGGGAAGGTACTGTACTGGTTGTCACCCCTGAACTTAGAGGATCCGTCCGAACGAACAGAGGCAGAGACCAGATACTTGTCCATAAGAGCATAATTCACCCTTCCGATAAAAGAACGTATGGTAGATTTCTCATAGAATGCTGAAGAACTTAAACCTCCTGCAAGGGTGATATTATCGTACCTGAACTCAGGGAACTGAAGATTTGTAGCCGTCGATTGGAACCTGTCCCTCTGGAACAACTGGTGCTCTACCACACCGGTGAGTGTTATCCTGTGCACGCCGCCCAGGATCTTGTCATATTGAAGGGTATTGGTATTCTGGAGAAAGAAAACTTCCTCTGATCGCCTGGTTGCATCGGGATTGTTCGTGAGTCTATGTGCATTGAAATTCTTTCTCTGCGAATTTTCATAGATGATACCATAGCCCAGATTTAATGTCAATCCATCAATAATCTTGAACAGGAAACCACCGT
>JAZGGT010000608.1:0-8623 GCA_036480555.1 Bacteroidales bacterium
CAAGTCATTGACAAGGGCCAGTGCACTGTGCCGCTTGAAATAAGCCTCCATCTGTTCTTTAGATCCTGCCTTCATTTCCGTCAATTCCAGGTAGCCGTCCATGCCTTCCATGGTAAGGGGACCACAGTAAGCACTCAGCGGGCAGGCAGAAGAGAATAATTCAGGGTGATGCAAGGCATACATAAAGGTTCCCCCACCTCCCATGGAAAGGCCGGAGATTGCCCTGTATCTCTTTTTACTCTTAATCCTGTATTCTTTTTCAACGAAGGGCAAGAACTCCTCAAAGAAAAAATCTTCGTAGCGCCATTCTCCGCTGATGTCATTGAAATATCCCTTCTTTCCAGTATCGGCATCGGGCATAATGATGACCATAGCTGTGGCAGTCCCTTTCAGAATAGCCATGTCCGCAATCCTGAGCACTTCCCCGAATTGTATCCACCCGGTCTGGTCGTCTCTGCTTCCGTGCAGGAGATAAAGGACCGGATAACTGCGTTCAGAGGTTTCATAGTCAGGTGGGAGGTAAACGGCATACTTACGTTCCATGCCAAGGATCTTGCTTTCCATGGAAAGATTATCAAACACTTTACCCTGCTGGGCAGATAGTACCTGAACAAGCATGATCAGGGAAGATAAAATGGCAAGTTTTCTCATTATTGGACGGGGTTTGGTAATAGCTTCTAAGTTATTGATTCATTTTAAAAATTCAGGATAATGTTAGTCTCTTTCGAGGGTATAGATTGAATGTCTATGGTCCCCTGATGTAACCTCATGATCTGCCGGGAGAGGCTCAATCCTATGCCTGAACCTTCTTCCTTTGTGGTATAAAATGGTATAAAAACCTGGTCTATAATACTATCCGGAATACCCGGACCATTATCTACAACGCTGATACGGACGGCATCTTTATGTTTTAGTGCAATCATTTTAATTTGTCCGTCCTCTTTTTCCCGAAGTGCTTCAATGGCATTCTTCACCAGGTTTATCAGCACATGCTCGATCAGCTTCCGGTCTGCATTGAGTATAAGGTTATCAGGACTGACATTCGTGGAAAAGCTTATCCCTTTTTCCTCGATATCCTTCTCAAACAGTCTTTTGATACCCCCCAGGAGAGCGGATACATTTATTTCCGTGAGATTCGGGGTAGGCAGTTTTGATAGATCCCGGTATTTCTGCACAAAATCGATAAGACCGGATCCTCGCTCCCGTATTAGCTGCAGGCCATCCATCATGTTATCAAAATACTCGCTGCCACCCTGCCACTGCCGGACAAGCTCCTCATGCTGCCTGTTCTGTTTTAACATGGTTTCGGAAAGGGTATTGATCGGTGTGATGGAATTCATGATCTCATGAGCCAGTACCCGAATTAATTTCTGCCATGATTCAAGTTCCTTCTGATCCAGTTCCCCTTTAATATCCTGGAATGATACCAGCTTAACCCAGCTGTCAAGGATCTTGAATTCGGATGCTTTTACTGAAAGCTGGATGATGGATCCGGATATATTGATTTTCATCAGTATCTTCTGTCCCGGTTTAAATCCCCTCAGTAATTTATCCATTCCCTCCCTGATCAGGTTAAGGTTTTTGATGTGTTTCAGCTCTTCCAACTGGAATAAGTCCAGGGCCGCCTTGTTGACCAGGTTGATTTTACCGGCTTCATCAAATGCAAGAAGTCCGATGCCAACATGTTCAATGAGATATTGCAGGTATAAAAATTGATTTTCTTTTTCTATCCTGGCATCCTGTATCAATCCATTGATCTCATGGAGAACCTGGGTGAATTGTTGAAAGGGTCCTGATTCAATTTCCAGCAATGATCTCGTGGTACTCTCCTTCTCTCGCAAGCGCTGGATAAAATCACCCATGATCCGGTTTGTCCTGTTAAGATAGCGGACCAGCAACCAGGTCTGAAGAATGAGTATGACTCCCAGCGTTACCATCGAGTACCAGTTCCTGGTTGAAATAATTACCCATGAAAAAGCCACAGCATTTACCAGTATCAGGATTACCCTGAGGAGGACTTGTATAAACAGGGATTTATAGATCATACTTATCAATTTTCGAGTACAGGGTTTTTCTGGTAATGCCAAGTTCGGCAGCTGTTTTGCTCAGGTTGCCCCTGTATTTTTTAAGGGCTTTCATGATGGTGCTTTTCTCCACCTCATCAAGGTTCAGCGTTTCGGGTTCCATGCTGGTTCCTTCCTCAACTGATAATAGAAAATCACCGGGTGTCAGCGTATCTTCTTCGCTCAGGATAACTGCTTTCTCAATGGTATGCCTGAGTTCCCTTATGTTTCCCGGCCAGGGGTAGGAATTCAGTTTCTCCATGGCCGTTGAATTGATCTTTAAAAGTGGTTTGGCATATTTTTTCCTGTATGAATGCAAAAAGTGTTCAGCCAGTAAAAGAATGTCCCCTTGCCTGTCCCGCAACGGTGGCAGCTGTATTTCAATGGTGTTGATCCGGTAATACAGATCTTCCCTGAAATAATTGTCTGCAACCAGGTTCCGTATAGACTTGTTGGTCGCGGTAATGAGCCTGATATCAACGGGAATAGGTTTGTTTGTACCTACCCTGTAGATGATCCTGTTCTGGAGGACAGTCAATAACTTGGCCTGGACAGACATGGGGATATTACCTATTTCATCCAGGAATAAAGTTCCACCGGATGCAGATTCAAACCTTCCGACACGGTCTTCCCGGGCATCGGTAAATGCCCCCTTTTTATGCCCGAATAATTCACTTTCAATCAAACTCTCACTCAAAGAGGACATATCGACGGAGATGAAAACCTCCCCTGATCTGTCAGAATACCTGTGGATCTCCCGGGCCAGGATCTCCTTTCCAGTTCCATTCTCCCCCAGTATGATCACATTTGCATCCGTCGGGGCTGATTTAATTACCAGGTCCATGGTCTGCCGGAATTCCTTTGATTCACCAATGATCGGACCAAACTCCCTCGAAATGTCTTCCTTCAGGTGCTCCTGGGTACTCTTCAGTTTCAATACCTCTCTTTTTGAAAGACTCAGCTTATAAGCAGCCTTCAGCGTTGAAATTAGTTTCTCAGGATCCCATGGTTTTACAATAAAATCAACCGCCCCTTCCGTGATGGCCCGGACAGCCAATTCGACATCCCCGTAAGCGGTGATAAGGACTACCACGACCTCAGGATCAAGCTTTAATATCTCACGCAACCAGTAAATCCCTTCATTACCTGTGGTAATTCCCGCGGAGAAATTCATATCCAGCAGGATCAGATCGAATTTCTCTGCCTGAAGCAATGAGGGGATCTGGTTTGGCGTCCGGGTTGTCCTGACCGTCCTGAACTCAAATTTCAGAGCGTATCGCAAGGATTTCAGTATCCCCTCATTATCATCTATGATAAGTATTTTTCCTTCTTCCATTATGCAATTGTGTAGAAAATATACAGTAAATGTATAAAAAGTAAACAATACCTGTCAAACTTCTATACCGGCCGGATAATTATATGCCTGATTATCAAGCTCTTATTATAGATGGCACGGAATTGGAACATATTCCCCGAAAATCAACCATCATGATACAGAATCATTTACTTACCGCTTTCAGGAATTTCATCAAGAATAAAATTTATACCCTGATCAATGTTTTCGGACTGGCCATGGGTATGGCCTGTACCATTATGATCATTTTATATGTTATCGATGAGCTCTCATATGAAAGCCAGCATCAGCATGCTGAGAATATTTTCAGGGTGATAACACTCGGACAGGTGGGTGACAATGAGATCAGCACGGCAAATGCCTCTTTGCCCATTGGTGGGGTCCTGAAACAGGAATTTCCGTTTGTAAAGCAATTTGTAAGGGTGAATGGAGGAGGGAATATGTCCGTCATCCATGAAAAGGATGCTTACAGTGAAAACCGGTTCTACTATGTTGACTCCAACATCGCCGATGTCTTTACCATACCATTTGTCAGGGGCAACCCGGAAACCGCCCTGAACAGGCCAAATACAGTTGTCATTACCGAATCCATTGTTAAAAAATATTTCGGGAACGATGATCCGATAGGAAAACGGATCATCGGTGATAATGATCTGGAATTTGAAGTTACCGGGGTTGTAAAAGATGTTCCCCTGAACAACCACTTCAAATATGATTTCCTGGCAAGTATGACCTCCACGAAGGGGTATAACAGCCAAAATTTATTCAACATTGACTGCATGACCTATATCCTTGCCGAGGATGGTTATGATCCTGCAGATTTCCCGGAGCAGTTCGAGACCATTGTCGAGAAATACATGGCTCCACAACTTGAACAGTTTATGGGACAGTCCTGGGATGAGATCATGACCGGTGGAAACAGGTGGGATCATGTGCTTCAGCCCATAAGGGATATACATTTGAAGTCACATCTGGGAGATGAGCATGAAGTCAACGGCGATATTAAGTACTTGTACATCTTCAGTATCATTGCCATATTCATACTGCTGATTGCCTGTATTAATTTCATGAATCTGTCCACAGCACGTGCTGCTACAAGGGCCAGGGAGGTAGGGATCAGAAAGGTTGCCGGGGCCAGTAAGGGCCAGTTGATCAGCCAGTTCCTGGGAGAATCCGTCCTGATTGCATTTTTTGCACATATCCTGGCCATGATCATTATGGAAACGGTTTTGCCTGCATTCAATCAATTCACCGGAAAAGAGATGGCTTTTGGATACGGGAATTTCCGGTACTATCTGGGCATCTTGGGGATCATACTTTTCGTTGGAGTTGCAGCTGGAAGCTACCCGGCATTCATACTCTCCTCCTTCAAACCCATCAGAGTACTTAAATCAAAATTGAACAACGGAGATGGAAGGTCCAATCTCAGGCGAATCCTGGTAATATTCCAGTTCAGCATTTCCATAATTATAATCCTTGGAACCCTCATTGTCAATCGCCAGTTGCATTTTATGTCCGAGAAAGACCTGGGATTTTCGGGGGATCAGGTACTGGTGTTAGAAAGGGCAAATGAGATCGCTCCCAAACATGAAGCACTCAAACAGAAACTCCTGGAATACGAGTCCATTAAAAGTGTTACCATGACTTCTGCAGCGCCCGGACATGTTTATGCGGCCACAGCATTTTACGTGGAAGGAAGTAACGCCGGAGAAAGCCAGCTCATGTCAGTAGGAACCGCAGATGAGGACTACCTGGCTACATTTGACATTGAGATGAAGGATGGCCGTTTCTTTTCAGAGGATTTCAACGATTCGAACAACGTGATCCTGAATCAATCAGCTGTAGCTGCATTGGGATTGGAGGACCCGGTGGGCAAGGCACTCTACAGAACTGCAACCCCTGATCCCATCAGGATCGTCGGAGTGGTACCTGACTTTCATTTTGAATCTTTACACAGTAGTATCCGGCCACTGTTGTTATTTCAGGGTAATTTCACTACCATGGCCATTAAAATGGAACCCAATGATATAGACAAAACCCTGAGATTGATCGAAAATACATGGTCATCCCTGACTGATAAGTCCATCGAGTATCATTTCATGGATGATCATTTCCAGCAAATGTATAAAAGCGAAATGAGAACAGGAATCGTTTTCGGTATATTTTCCGGATTGGCCATAATCATTGCCCTGCTAGGACTTATAGGGCTGGTTTCCTTTTCAACCGAACAACGTACCAGGGAAGTAGGCATCCGGAAAAGCATGGGTGCCACATCTGGTCAGATTGTACGATTGTTTTCAAGAGAAACCCTTGTCCTGCTATTGATCGCCAACGTGATTGCTTGGCCCATCACATACCTTTCGATGGACAGGTGGCTGCAGGATTTCGCATACCGCACCAGTGTCAATTATGGTTATTTTGTATTGGTCCTGGTCCTGACCATCCTAATGGCATTTCTTACCATGAGTTATCAGACCATTCGCAGTGCTCGTAAGAATCCTGTATTGTCACTCAAATATGAATGAGGTGAATCCGTTCCTTATGGAGGCATTACAAATGGTTTGTGGTGAATTGTTCCTGCACTCATGCATGTACCAATTGCTGGCAGATTAGGAAAATTATCCTAATTTGCAGCAAGATCAATCCTATAAATCTGAATGATGAATTATAACCGGGGATCAGGTGATCTGGCAAACTGGCTGGTTTCTGAACCTGTATTTGACACTCTCCTCCAGGGGAAATGTGAGGCCATACTGAGCCTCGGAAATGGTTATATGGGTGTCAGGAGTGCCACCGAGGAAAGTTACGTAGGCCAGGTCAGGAACTGTTTTGTGGCCGGTACCTTCAACAAGTTTGATGAGAATGAGGTCACTGAACTGCCCAACGCTGCCGATGTAACGGCCCTGGATATTTATATCGATAACGACCTGTTCAGCCTGGAGAAGGGAGAAGTCCGTGATTATCACCGTACATTGAATCTGAAGACGGGAGAACTGGAACGTGAATTCGAATGGGTTAATCCGGAGGGCAAAACCTTCAAATTTACATTCCAGCGCTTTGTTTCATTCACCGATATACACGCCCTGGCCGCAAAGATTAAAATAACTCCACTCAACAGGGATGCAGAAATAAAAATTGTCTCCGGGATTAACGGACAGATGACCAATAGCGGATCCCAGCATTTCCAGGAAGGGGAAAGAAGGGTTTTTGACAGGCAATTTGTCCGAATGATCCAGAAAACCACTCAATCTGAAATCACCTTTATTCACCATACAGGTCATCATGTCGAATGCCCGGATGAACCAGTGGCTTCGAGATTTGCCATGGAACGCAGGAAAGTATATATGATCTATGAGTTTTCTGCCAGAAAAGAGGTAACCGTCTCGATCGAAAAATTTTCAAACGTATATACTACCAGGGATAGTGATGCCAGCCATTTAAATCCTGATGAGTTGAATGAACATGCACTGTCAAAGCTTAAAAAGCAGTACCTGGCTGGCTATGAGTCACTCCTGGAGGACAGTATGAAGGGGTGGGCTGATTACTGGTCGAGAATCGATATTCATATAGAAAGTGAGAATCCGTTTGATCAGTTAGCCATTCGTTTTGCACAGTATCACCTGCTCGTGATGACCCCAAAACACGACAACCGTTATGGCATTGGAGCAAAAGGATTGTCTGGAGAAGGCTACAAAGGCCATTCCTTCTGGGACAGTGAGATATTTATACTTCCCGTTTTCACCTTCAGCCTCCCTGAAATAGCCAGAAGCCTGCTGGAATACAGATATAACTCGCTGAAAGGTGCCAGGGATAAAGCAAAAGAAAATGGTTACAAAGGAGCCATGTACCCATGGGAATCAGCCTGGCTGGATGATGGTGAAGTTACACCGGCATGGGGAGACGCAGATATTGTTACCGGGGAGGCACAGAAGATATGGACCGGGTTGATAGAGATTCACATCAGTTCTGATATTGCATATGCTGTCTGGCAGTATTATAAAGCGACCGGTGACGAAGAATTCATGAAAAGATCGGGCTTTGAAATCCTTTTCGACACCGCCATCTTCTGGGGTAGCCGCCTTGAACCTGGTGATGATGGAACATACCATATCAACAAGGTCATCGGTCCCGATGAATACAAGGAGCATATTAACAATGATGCCTATACAAATTATATGGCACACTGGTGTATGGAAAATGCCATTGAGCAATATCATAGCCTGAAAGAAAAAGACCAGGAAACCTTTGCACGCCTTAACCAGAAACTTCATCTCGATGCTGAAATTGAAATAATACAAAGAAAGCTTGACAAGATTTACCTGCCTGAGCCAAATGAGGATCTGATCATTCCCCAGGAAGATACTTATCTGCAGAAGGAAATAATCGATCTAAGCAAGTATAAAAAGCAGGAACAGGTTGGATCCATATTCAAGGATTACAACATTGATCAGATCAACCAGATCCAGGTTACCAAACAGGCATCCGTTGTAATGCTTATATACGTATTGGAGGACAAATTCAATGACAGGATCAAGATGGCGAACTTTAAGTATTACGAGCCCAAGACCCTGCATGATTCTTCCCTGAGCTTTTCCACCCATGCTGTACTTGCAGCTGATGTTGATGACCTGGATCTCTCCTACGAATTATTCCGGAAAGCTTCAGAAATTGACCTGGGTCCTAATATGAAATCATCAGACCATGGAGTTCATGCCGCTTCCCTGGGTGGGATATGGCAGATCATTGTCTGTGGTTTTGGTGGACTCAGGATGGTAGGCGGGAAGCTTCGGATCAACCCTAAATTGCCCCCACAGGTAAGATCCATACGTTATCCTTTTGCCTGGCAAGGAAATCCAGTGGAAGTAATGGTTTCTAAAGGATCTCTCGTCATTGAAAACAAGGGGGGAAATCCCGTTGAAATAACTGTCAGTAATCAGGAATACACAGTTAATAAGAGGCTTGAGCTTAAATTCTAAGAGTTTTAATTTTTAACCTCTCCAGGGCCTTGTCCTGTCCAGACTGCCATTCAGTACATCGGCTATGATATTGGCATCCTCCACGATCTGCCAGTCGAACATGCCCACACAGGTGAAGTCCGCACCACTGTTAAAGGCATATTTAAATCCTTCCTCCGGTGTAATGGCGCCTGCCCCCAGGACCTTGTAAGCGATCCAGGGCTTCTCTACTTCATTCATATACTCTACAG
>JAZGGT010000609.1:0-7704 GCA_036480555.1 Bacteroidales bacterium
AGTCCCTGTGTAATCCAGTAAGATTCCCAGGCCCAGATCTTAACCTTTTTAAAAGGAACGTAAAAACTGGCGGCACCAATGCTGCCTATGGCGATAAGAAGAATGCCAATCATAAGTTAGGTTTAGTGTGTATAATAGTCAAAAGTACCTTTTCTTAGCAATCAATTCAATGAATATTTTGGGATTTGTTTTGCACAAAATGAGACTAATGCCCCCTGGCAGGGAAGATTGATGCCTTTTAATTGCCGAAAACCTCTTTTATGGCCTGCAAATATGCCATCCCGTTTATAGTATCTGGTTCAAGGTAGCTTCCTTCGGTCCATTCATTCCAGCAATTAATATTAAAAACATTTTGTGCTCCGGGGTGTTGGTCAAGGTATTCCCTGACCCGGATCAGTGCTTTTTTGTAGTTTTCCAATGTATTTTCCGCAATCGTACCCATAAACGGGTAGCCATGATCTGCAAACCTGTCCTCCTGGTTGGCTCTTGGACTGCTGTCCCATCCCATGGTAACATTCGGGTAGTACGGCAGGTCAACAGATCCTGCAAAATGATCAGCATAGTCGAAATACTTATCCTGCACATCCGAATACTCATGTGTTGGGAAGTCAAGTCTTACATGGTGGATCCAGACATAGGATGTGGCCGAAGAAAATCCCAGCTGCTTTAAAAATTCATCCATATCCTCAACTACAATATTGTCTTCTGATGGCAGGATGGTTCGTCCCCAGACTACAGCATTTAAATGCAGGCCCTTAAATCCAGCCTTTACCACTTTATAGCGGAACTGACTGATGGCCTCGGTCGTTGCTTGCAGGCTTCCAAAACTTTCCAGCAGTCTGGTGAGATCATAGACAGAGAAATAGGGAGATCCTTCGATCAGCCAGTAGGAGGGATGCTTGAAATAGGTTTCAATGATATAGTCCGTCATCCTGTCCCATGTCTCGGGAGAGATGACTCCCTGGTACAGGATTTCCGGTCCACCGTCACTCAGCAGTGTTGCGGAATCCGCCGGATGGATGTCCATCCAGTCATGATTTGCCCACATCAGTCCGAATTTAAGTCGTTCGTTATTTCTTGCACCGAAAAATCCCTCCTCAATTCCCCTCTCCAGGAATAGTCCGTCATCATAATAATACCAGTCAAAAATAAAGGCATCGATCCCGTGGTCCGCTGCGGCTTCTATCTTCTGTTCCATGTGATCCGGGTTGGCTTCATCGGTATAGCCCCAGGCAGGTATGTTTGGCTGGTTGTGTCCCGGGAAACGCGGCTTTGCCGCTTTCACCAGGTCCCATTCTGTCCAGTCGCTGCCATGAAATTTTACATTGCGGGCATCTACATGATAATTCGGGAAATAGTAAGAGGCAATGAAATAATCATTAACTGGGGAGGAGCATGAAAAAATCAGGCAGGACAAGATAAGGGCGGCAAATGCAATTCCTTTCATTGTTTGGTATATCAGTATTGTTTATAGGATCGAATATAGATTAAAATTAAAACATTATGTATTTTGCGTAATGCAAAATGAAGATACAGAAATGAGAAAAATGAAAGCGAAAAAATTAACGGATCTTATCGCCACATCAATAATGATAGGGTTCATATGCCTATTTGGGCTGCAAACTGCGATGGCACAGGAGGAACCTGCGGATCACACTTCTATAGTACCCAGCTACACCTTCTCCACGACGCTGGAAGAGCAGGAGGAAGAGCTTAAGACAAATCCCCTTCTGTTGCGGTTTAAGGAGTCACGGGAAAAGATGTCAAACGACCCTCACCGCCCCATTTATCATTATGTTAATCCGGAAGGCCGTCTGAATGACCCCAATGGGCTCTGTTTCTGGCAGGGTAACTGGCACCTCTTCTATCAGGCCTATCCCCCTGAATTCCCCCGTCAGCATTGGGGCCATGCTATCAGTAAGGATCTGATCCATTGGGAGGACCTGCCCCTGGCCATCTACCCTGGACCGGAGCGTGCCTGTTACAGCGGATCGGCATATGTTGACGATGACCGGGTGATCGCATTTTATCACGGTACGGAAGTTGGCAGTATGGCTGCCGTTTCGAGCGATCCGCTTCTGTTGAACTGGGATAAGGTTTCTGGTAAGGCAGTCATTCCCATTGTCGACCCATCGGGATTTTCCCTTCCCTATAGTGTGTATGATCCTTGCATCTGGAAGAGGGATAGTGTCTATTATGCCCTGCTTGCTGGCAGGGTCAACGAGGGTCCGGGAGGAAAACCTATACCTAATGCATATCTGTTTCGCTCACTCGACCTGGAACACTGGCAGTATATGCACCCTTTTGTAGAGGACGATCGCTTTACCCTGATCGGTGATGATTACGCCTGTCCCTACTTCTGGCCCATAGGTAACCGCCATATTTTGCCGTTCTACAGCCATATGAGCGGTGGACAATACCTGCTGGGCGATTATGACACTGAGCGACAAAAATTCGTAGTTACCAATCATGGCAATTTCAATTTCGGACCTTCGGGACCTGCTGGTGTTCATGCTCCATCGGCTGCACCCGATGGCAAAAAGGGAGTGATTATCATATTTAACATGAATCCGGGAATGGCTACCGAGGGGTGGAACCAGATCATGTCACTTCCACGAAGGCTTACACTGATTTCAGCAGATGAGATCGGGATAGAGCCTGCCGGAGATATTGAATCACTTCGATATAACCATAGACATGTGGATGCAATGACCCTGCCGGCAAACGAAGAGATCAAGCTTAAAAATATCCGTGGCAATGCCATGGAGATATACGCGGAGATAGATGCCAAAGAAGCATCCATGATTGAACTGAATGTATTGCAGTCCCCCAGGAAAGAAGAATACACCACCATCTCCATCCTGCCCGAAAGGGGGTATCGTTCTGGTCGCAATTACTGGAGGGTCCCAGGAGAACAGAGGGTGAGAACACCGGTACCAAGTTTGATCTCTCTCCAGACAACCCATTCATCGGTGCTCCCTAAAGCCTATTCGCGTGCCGCCGAGACTGCCCAGGTAGTCATCGGACGGGAAGAGACGGTGAAACTCAGGATATTCATTGATAAAAGCGTTGTGGAGGTATTTGTGAATGGAAAGCAATGTGTTGCGGCACGTGTTTACCCCGGAAGGGATGATAGCGTTGGGGTATCTCTTCGCTCCCAGGGCAGCAGTTGCGAACTCCTTTCACTCGATGCATGGCAGATGAAAAATATCTATGAAGATTAAAAGAGCATTATTGAGAAGTGCCATTATTGCAGCCCTTGGTGGCCTTCTCTTTGGATTTGATACCGCTGTAATATCGGGTGCTGAGGGGACATTGAGGCTGGTATTCTCAGATACTTATGACTTACTTTCAGGATTCATAGGAAATCCCGGATCCTGGCATGGTTTCACGGTTGCCTCTGCCTTGATCGGAACCATCATCGGTTCTCTTCTTGTTGGAAAACCGGCGGACAAGCATGGCAGAAGAAAGATATTATTTGTCCTGGGTGCATTGTATCTGATTTCGGCTCTTGGCAGTGCATTGGCATGGAGCTGGGCTTCCTTCGTCATTTTTCGTTTTATAGGAGGATTGGCGGTCGGAGGATCTTCGGTTGCTGCACCCATGTATAATGCGGAGATCTCACCGGCCAGGTTCCGGGGACGCATGGTAGCACTTACCCAATTCAATATTGTTTTTGGTGTGTTGCTGGCTTTCTCTTCAAACTATATTATCAGTTCATTGGACCTGGGTGAAACCACCTGGCGTTGGATGTTTGGTGTTGAAGCCTTGCCGGCCATTACATTTTTCTTGCTTTTGTTTACAAATCCCAGGAGTCCCCGATGGTTGATCGCCAGGAATAAGGTTGAAGAAGCAAGGAATGTAATCAAGCGATTAGGGGCCGACGCTGACAATGTTGAGGAAGAAATTCAGGAGATACAAGACTCCTTAAAAGCTGAAAAGGGCAGCCCGAAAGAAGCCCTGTTTCATGCCAGGTATATAAAACCAATCATGCTGGCTGTGGCCATTGCCATATTCAACCAATTGTCGGGGATCAATGCCCTGATGTACTATGCCCCACGTATTTTCGGGATGGCCGGATTTGCAGAGGGTTCTGCCATGCTCAGTTCGGTTGGTGTGGGTGTTGTGAATTTGATATTCACCTTGACAGCCATGTTGATCATCGATCATTTTGGCAGAAAAAAACTGATGTTGGTTGGTTCCATCGGATATATCATCAGCCTCGGGGCTACAGCCTGGACTTTTTATCAGCAAGGTACCGAATTCAGCCAGACCGGCAGTGTGGTTGTCCTGGTAAGCCTCCTGGTATTTATTGCTGCCCATGCATTTGGACAGGGAGCTGTAATCTGGGTATTTCTAAGTGAAATTTTTCCAAACAGGGTAAGGGCTCGGGGACAGGCGCTGGGTAGTTTTACCCACTGGTTTATGGCGGCAGCCATCTCATGGACCTTCCCCATATTTGCCGAAGCTTCCGGGGGCCATATTTTTACCATATACGCAATCTGCATGGTCGGACAATTGATCTGGGTATTGATGGTCATGCCAGAGACCAAAGGCATTTCCCTGGAGAAAATGCAGGAGAAACTGGGTATAAGATAAATCACACGAACCTAAAAAGTCATTAGTTGATCATAGCGAATAAGTATAAAAAAGGCACAATTATTAATTATAAATTGATTAAATTTGGAACAATTATTGTTTTTTAATGTTTGAGTTCGATAAGAACAAAAGCAGATCTAATAAAGTAAAACATGGGATAGATTTTACAATGGCTATGAAACTTTGGAATGATCCGAACAGGCTGGAAATTCCTGCACAATGGGTAAATGAATCAAGGTATTTGCTAATTGCAGTACTTGAAGAAGAATATTGGTCTGCTGTATTTACAAAAAGGAATAACAAGATCAGAATAATATCGGTACGCAAATCAAGGAGATATGAAAAAGAAATATATAACAGCTACTGAGTTTGAAGAGAAATTTGAATCTGGTGAGGATCTATCATCATATTTAGATCTTGACCAAGCTTTGAGACCCGGATATGAACAGAAAAGGGTCAGTGTTGATTTTCCATTATGGATGGTACAAAAGTTGGATAAAGTAGCTAAACGTCTCGGGGTCACACGTCAAAGTGTTATCAAGGTTTTTATTTCTGAGAAGCTTAAAGAGGAAAGCTTGTAAGTTCCCAATCCTGCAAATCGATACACGTATAAATCTAAATATTTTTGCACGTGTATGATATTTATTGATAAATGACATGAACACAAAACTGACACTGACAATTGAAGAATCCGTCATCATGAAAGCCAAGCTTTATGCTAAATCAAAAAAGCGGAGCCTGTCGGATATCATTGAAAACCATATTCAGATTTTGCTTCTAAATTATTTTCCTTATGTGAATCGAAAAGAGTAATGGGTTTGTCAGGGTCTGGATGGAACCTGTACTTCGATTATGGATTCGCACCATTCATGCAGATTCCACTCATTAAAACCTATGTCCACCGTTTGGACCCTGATCCCGGGAGATGCATCATCGGATGCCTGAAGGACAAAATCTGCCCAGCCTTCTTCTCCTGGGGGCACTTTGATTATAAGTTGTTCAGGGGAAACAATTATACCATCCGGACCGGGAACGGGACGGATCGTGTATTCATTGGTCCGGTCACTGTGATTGAGGATAACAATGCTGATCTTGACCGATTTGCCAGGCTGAATTGTCTGGCCATAGGGATACATCCTCGCCCATCTTTCATCAATTCCATAGTTGGGATCATCCCATGGAAAGAGGTCACGCATCAGGGTTTTTCGCTCATGAAGTTTCTCTGTCATGAAATCCAGTTGTTCCGTGGTAAATTTAAACGGCGGTTCGATATGCTGGTTTACGATCCAGCAGTTCCCGGGCAGGTTACGAAGCAGATTCAGGCAATAAAGATAGCCCGTTCCGGGTTGGATAAAATTTCGGTTTAGAAGACAATAATCGTCGAGTCCCGTTGGTGAGAATGAATCCCCTGCCAGGAAAATTTTTTCACCATCTTTCTTCTCAACCAGCATTGCATCATGGTAGATTGTCTGGCCGGGCAGGTAATAGAATGTAAATGTAAACTCCTTCCACGACATAGTGGAAGCATCTGGAACAATGACCAGTCCGTCTATCGGTGTGGATGTCATGGCAGGCAGACGGAAGGCCTCCGGGCGCTTCAGTATGTCTTCCATTTCCGGTGTCACATAGATCGGGCAGTCGTATTTTTCCCGGATCCCGTTCACGTAATCGGTATGGTCGTCATGGTAGTGTGTGATAAACATTCCCTCAATTTTTGAACACGGGAACTTTTCTTCCACTTTCATCATATCATTGAAAACTCCCAGCATGCCACAGTCAATCAAGAATCCTGCACCATCCTCGGATATGATAAGTTTGGAATTGCCATGGTGAATCAGCCATGATGGGTTTTCCCCGGTTTTGGCAAGGGGCATCCAATCGACAGGCATGTCTGACGGTAATACCCTTGCGGCCATAATATCGTGTTTTTCCTGGCCTGTATACCAACGGTATGCATTTACACACAGGTAATTCTTGTAAAGCTGCCGGAGCCGGGTTATCAGTTTTGCTATGGCTTCATCAGGGTCCTCAATAACCGGCCCACGCACAGGAACCAGAATATCAGGTTTTAGTTCTGCAATTTCTTCAAGGCTGGTGATCAGGTCGGCTATCCGGGCGGCATAACCATGATAACCACGGACATTCACTTTCTCTATATGATCCTGCATACTGTAAATGTCCAGGATCTGGCCATCGCCATATATCAGATCCCCGACAAATGCAATATCCATGCCATCAATGTGAACCATATAGGAAACGGCTCCCCTCGTGTATCCTTTGCTGTCAATGACCCTGACCGGGATCCCGTGCCATTGAATGGAATCACCGCCCCTGACGCTCCGGGAAACATTAAAAGGTTCCGCGAGCCACTTCGTGGACTGCTGATGATAATCATGATACCGGGATCCGGTGAAATCGTTCCAGAATGAATCGACCATGGTGAAAAGATCTGCCTCACCGGAGGGAACAATCGCCTTTGCCCCGTTCATAACCAGGTTCTTTCCTGCCCATAAAACATCCCTTCGTGCGTGCGTGAACAGTACCATATCTGCTCCGGACAAAACATTAGCCGGATCACCATAGACAACGAGGCGGTCCCTGCCTGATTTAATGATGGCACCATTAATATCTCCCCGGATCAATGTAAGGTTTGGGGATATCTCTGATGTGGGGCCGGAACAACCATGCATCAATATATAGATGAAAAAAAGTAAATATCCTCCCTTGCGTCTTGATGACAGTAAACTGGTATGCTTTACAAAATAATGGACAAAGTCATACACCTGTTTGAATCCAACCTGATAATTGACCGTCTTTATATCCTCAGGAAAAATCGGAAGTACCTGCTGCATATCTGATTTTTGCTGATTAATTTACGAAATTTTGTGTCTGCGACACATGAAAAGCGTTATTAACTGACCCCTAGAGATGGGATTAGGAGGTCTGTAGCGCCGTGAAAGCCCATAAGGTGGGGATTTAACAGGCGATCATATATATAATTAATGAAACACCTTGAAGCAAACCCGCAGGAAACATCCTGTACAGTAGGGCTTGGTCAGCCACTGGAAGTGAGTTTTGCATAGTCAGTAGAAATGCTGGCATGAA
>JAZGGT010000610.1:0-3783 GCA_036480555.1 Bacteroidales bacterium
CGGAACAAGAGGAACGATGGCCTGATGCCGAGATCTTTGTTGCAGATGCATTGAATGTCGGGGATCTGAGGAGGGTGCTAACCGGCGTAAGTGTGGCTTACTATCTGATTCATTCCATGTTGCTCGGAAAAAAGGAATTTGAACATGCGGACATTCAGGCTGTGACAAATTTCAGGTTTGTCGCCGAGGAGATGGACCTGAAAAGGATTATTTATCTCGGGGGACTGGGAAGGTATCAACCGAATATGTCCAGCCACCTGAAAAGCCGGCTGAACGTGGCGGAGATCCTGATCCGAAGCAAGGTTCCCTGTACCAATCTCAGGGCCGCCATTATCATAGGTTCGGGCTCTGCTTCTTACGAGATCATCAATAACCTGGTCAGGAACTGGCCTGTATATGTCATCCCGGCCTGGACCGATACCCTCTGCCAGCCCATAAGCATCCGGGATGTGGTCAAATACCTGGTGGGTGCTCTTGAACTGGAGGAGACGTCTGCTAAGTCCTATGAAATATGCGGAGATGAGGTTCTCAGCTATAAGGAGATGATTCAGACCCTGGCCAAGGTCCTCAGAAAAAGAAGGCTGTTCCTGTATTCTCCCATATCGAGCATCAAGGTATACAGTTATTTCGCAAGCCTTCTAACCCCCGTACCTGCATCCATCATCCACTGCCTGATGGAAGGAGTGAAAACTGAAGTAATCTGCGGTGACTCTGAGATCAAAAAACTTATCTCTTTCAAAACCATAAACTACAAAGTATCTCTCCTCAGGGCCCTTTCAAGGGAAGAGCATGATGCCATATATACACGATGGTCCGATGCATATCCACCTGCCAATGAACTGGCTATGAAACTGGCGGAACTGGAGAAACCTCCGCACTTTATAAGCTCCTACTCCATTCTCACTGAAAAATCAATCAAAAGCCTGTTCAGCTCCGTCTGCAGGATCGGTGGTGAGGAAGGCTGGTTCCAAACCAACTGGATGTGGAGGCTCAGGGGATTCATTGACAGGTTATTGATGGGGGTAGGAACATCCCGCGGAAGAAGAAGTGAGTCGGAACTGCGGATCAATGATGTAATCGGTTTCTGGAGAGTCGAGGATCTTGTTCCGGACAATAAACTGCTTCTCAGGGCTGAAATGATATTACCAGGAAAGGCATGGCTTGAATTCAGGATCCACCCTGAGGACAAACAGAGTAACAGGTTGTCAGTACATGCTTATTTCCAGCCCAGAGGGATTCCCGGAAGGTTGTACTGGTACAATTTCCTTCCGTTCCATTTTATCATCTTTAAGGATCTGCTGAAACAGCTTGTGATACGCAGTTAAAAGGTTTTTTCATGACTTGGGTGGATAATTCGGGGGAGGATCATCCAGGGGCAGGGTAAAACAGAATTTTGATCCGGCACCTTCACTGCTTTCAACCCATATCCTGCCCCCGTGGGTCTGAACGATCTTTTTTGAGATCGCCAATCCCAGTCCGGTCCCCTCACTGGTGGCCCTGATTTTACTTCCCCTGTAAAATTCTTCAAATACCAGTTCCTGTTCATTGGCCGGGATACCCGGACCCTGATCCAGTATTTCAACCCGGACCTGCTTTTGCCACGCTTTTACTATCAGGTTTACAACACTGTCTTGATCTGAATACTTAATGGCGTTAGCCAGCAAATTGGTAATCAACTCTTCAATGGATAACTGAAACCCAAATATTTGATCAACGGTATCATCTATCTCCACATGGATACGGATTGATTTTTCATTGGCTGATGATTCCAGATCTGCCACTCTTACTAGAATGGAATCCCGGATGGAAAAATGACTGGTCCTGAACTCGTTACTCAACTTTAGCTGGGTTATATACAGAAGATCTTTCACAAATTTGATCAGGGTGGTTGTACGCAGGGAGGCAATCTCCAGGAACTCCTTGCAATCCTGCCGGATAGATCCTTCAGGTTTGCTATGTAGTACGTCCAGGGAACTTTGGATGGCAGCCAGGTGGCCTTTAATATCATGCGTAATACGGAGTACATATTCGTTTTTGATTTCATCTTTTTTCTCAAGTTCCCTGTTGGCTTTCATATACGCTTCTTCATGCCTGCGTGATTGCATTACAATGGAATTGGTGATGTACACCACCAGGAAAGATGTGCTGATAAATACCAATCCGGTCCCGAAAAGATATATCCTGCTCTCAAAAAGTCCTGGCGTAACAAAGCCGCTCAGAGGATGGTGCTGAATTATACTCAAATATTCCAGGGTGGCTAGCAGTATCACCAGGCTCCATGCAAAGCTTGCCTGAAGATAACTTTCCCGCGGGGACAGGACGATACTGGCCATAATCATATGAAATATAAAATAAACAATAAATGGATTCTCAATTCCTCCTGAAAAGTGAAGTAGCAGGGTCAGGACGATAAAATCGGTGGAGATCTGGAAGTTCGTTAACAACCTGAGTGGCCGGGCAGGGTTCCTGTCCTTACGTCGTTTAATTTTCATCAGCCACAAACGGTGCAGGATGTTCAGCATTAGAAAGGCGGCTGATACAATATACAAACAGGATTCACGGACAGATATTTCCAGGATCCGGCTGGAGACAAATGTGACCAGAACGATACCCAGAACACCCAGCCATCTCAACCTGATCAACCAGAGAGCAAAGCGATAAAGCTTATTACTTTTGGGGTCCATACTGAATTCACCGGAATATTACTCTTCCAGGCTTCCTGCAAATATTTGTTCCACCGTGGCAAGTAGTTCTTTCGTTTCAAAAGGTTTATCCAGCATGGAGATGAAGGGAAGGTCATTAACACCTTCGAAAGCATCTCTGATATTCACTCCCATTTTATCCATCATCCCCGTGATAACCAGGATAGGAAGATCCTCGTTCTTCGGATCACTCTTGATTGTATGTGCAAGTTTGTGACCTTCCAGGTCTGAAGCCATCATGACATCAAGGATCAGCAGATCCGGTTTGCTGGTGTTAAATTTTTCCATGCCGGTTTCCACATCATTGGCGAAATCAACATTGTAATGGTGTTCTTCGAGTATGGCCTGTAAGGATCTTGTCAGATCTCTGTCATCATCGATAATGAGAATGTCTCTGGTTTCCATGATCAATTCGGTTTAGTTATAAGCAAATTACTCTAATAATGCTAAATTGTCAAATTTAGATTAGTAATTATTGATATCTAATTAATCTGTGCAATATTTGCTGAGTCTATACCAATGGAATCAGATAATGGATTACCATCCTTCAGATTATGGGAATCCTGGTATAACTCAGAGTATTTGTTCTGTCGGGTGGCATCTGCCAAATTTCCAATTTCATTATTATTTGGAAATTTATATAGCACGATAATGATACTATTTTTCTTTCCCAATCATATCAATCTATCTGTTCAATAACACTCTTCCTACTGTTCTTGTATTATTTAGAATTTCCTTGGAATTATCTCCTAATATGCTGTAAATCAGTGTGTAGATTTGGCATTTATTTTTCTAGTTAATAACTTTAATATGAGATTTTCCAGTTCTCACAGAGTTCGACAGCATAGCACTTGGCATTCCCACTTTCACTTTTCATCTTTTAAATCACTTATTGAATAATTCATATTAACTATAAATTAACAACCATGGAATTAAATGAAGACAAATTACACGAATTATTGGGCAAGATGGTAACTGAAATGGGAGCGGCAGCTAATGGCGCTCTAATTATAATGGGAGATAAACTTGGTCTCTATAAGTCACTTGCTTCGAATGGACCCATGACTTCTGAACAAGTCTC
>JAZGGT010000611.1:0-2596 GCA_036480555.1 Bacteroidales bacterium
AACTGGTCCTCATCCTCCAGGACCGAACCGGCATTTACCACGAGCCACAACTGGGCCCGATTCTCAGGCTTCCTGTTTTCCAGTATGTAATAGGTCAAGCCATTTGAAAACTGTCCGAGGAGAATGGCCGAATCTACTGGAATCGCCTCTCCTTCAGGAATCATGTCCGGGATCGTATCCGAAGTCATGGCATATACTTCACTGCGCGCAATAAATGATAGCATGGCAACAAGCATAGTCAATATATAACGGTTGAATTTCATCATATTTGGATTGGATTTTCAAAAACCGGATATCACTTAAGGGTATTGTCCGTTGTAAAGTTAAGATTTTACAGTAGATAAACATCCGTAAAGTATCCGGCAATCGATCTCAACCCTCCAGGAATTGTTCCTTGAAAAACAATCAGTGATTTGTATTTGTTGTAATTTGATCATAAAAAAAACGTGGTCCGTTTCATTCTTCTCTTAGTCCTTCAGGCCGGATTAATTTCCATGAGCCGGGGTCAGGCAGGGAAATATCTGCGCTTTGAGAATATTTCTGTCAATGATGGCCTTTCGCAAAGCACAGGCAGGGTAGTCATTCAGGACAGGAAGGGTTTTATCTGGATCGGCACCCAGGATGGCTTGAATAAATTTGACGGCCGCAGTTTCATGGTCTATAATAATGACCCCCTCGATACCAATTCAATGTCTGATAATTTCATCCAGGATATCACCGAAGATGAGGATGGGATCCTGTGGATTGGTTACAATACCGGGGGCATGGACCGCTTCGACCCGGACAATGAAATATTTACCCATTATAAGAACCGGCCAGGTGATACAACTTCAATCAGCAGTAATAACGTTAATCATATTTATATTGACCATGCAGGAACCATGTGGGTGGGTACTACTAATGGTGTAAATATTTTTATCAGTGAGACGGGTGTATTTCAGCGGATCAATTTTTCCGGGACAGATAACTCCACACCATTCACGAATTGTTTCTATGAAGACAGGCAGAACCGGTTCTGGATTGGAACAGCCGGATCTGGTCTGGTAGAGTATAACAGAGCTTCAGGGAGGATAGTCAATCAATACCAGAATGACCCATCAGCCAATTCATTGAGCAGCAATGCTATATCATCTGTGCTGGAGGATAGCTATGGTGAATTCTGGGTCGCTACGGCCAACATGGGACTAAACCGTCTTGACAGGGAAACAGGACATGTAGATGTTTTTGTTTCTGATCCGGATGATCCGGGAAGTATTTCAGACAATTACCTATTCAAGCTCCTTGAAACAGCGTATGGGGATAATATATTATGGATCGGTACGCAGAATGGTGGAATAAACCGCTTCAACCGGGATTCGGAAACATTTACTTCCTATCAGAATGATCCGAATGATCCCTTCAGTATCAGCAATAACATTGTTTTCTCGATAACTGCATCCACAGATGGTACCATGTGGATCGGTTCCGGGGGTGGGGGGATCAATAAGTTTTCTCTTCGCAAACCCAAATTCCAGCATTACAAGTACCCTGGCAATGTTCTGGGAAATTTTGTCTGGGAAATTTTTGATGACCGGCAAGGCAGGGTCTGGATAGGTTCACAGGGATTTGGTCTTTTTACGTTTGACAGGCAATCGCATGAATTCAATCATTACCTGTTTGATCCCATTGATCCTGAATCATCCAGGACATACAATGTGATGTCTGTGGTTAAGTCAGAGGAGACGGAACCTTGTGGATCGCCACCTCCATGAACGGTCTGTTCAGAATCAATGAGAAAAAAGGTATATGCAAAAATTACAGGTTCGATCCACAGGATAACACAGGTATCGCTTCGAATAATCTGAGGGTGGTTTATGAGTCTTCTGACGGGACTATCTGGGTGGGTTTTTATGGAGCAGGTTTAAACCGGATGGATAAAGATACTGAGAGATTTACCCTGTACACCCCTAATCCTTCTGACTCTGCAAGTTTAAGTTTTAATGTTGTATTTTCCCTGCATGAAGACCGGGAGAAATTCATCTGGGTCGGCACGTACGGTGGTGGATTAAACAGGTTGGATCCTTCCAGCGGTAATTTCACAGCTTATGTCCATGATCCGAATAATCCACATAGTATCAGCAATAATCGCATACGCTGTATTTTTGAAGACCTGCAGGGAACATTATGGGTAGGTACAGATCATGGATTAAATAAGATGGGCAAAGAGACCGGCCGGTTTACAGCCTATACAACGAAAGACGGATTGCCTAACAACGTGATCTACAGTATCCTCCCTGATCAGCACGGCAATTTCTGGCTGACTACGAATCGTGGACTTTCCAAGTTCAATCCGGTTGATCTGTCATTCCGGAATTATGATGAGGAAGATGGACTACAGAGTAATGAATTCAATACCGGTGCATACCATTTATCAGAATCAGGAGAAATGTTCTTTGGCGGGATCAATGGATTTAATATTTTTCACCCTGACAGCATCCGGGAAAATGTGTTTATCCCACCTGTCCTGATCACGAGTTTTAAACTATTTAATAAGCCTGTTAAGATTGGTCAGGATTCCCCGCTTAAAAAGAGTATCACAGAAACCAAAGAGATCATA
>JAZGGT010000612.1:0-9762 GCA_036480555.1 Bacteroidales bacterium
GTCCTATAAGGAGGTATTATGATTAAATAGCCCCACAGAGCCTGCACACTATTTTTTATTTCAATTGAAAAGTACCCAAGTATTTCAGTTGAAAAAAGAAAACCTGGATCCTGGCACCGCCGGCTTAAATGTTGTGGCTTAAGCCGGCCAGGTAAGTTGATTTTCGAAGTTGGAAGGATCCCTGGGTTTCACAGAGCAACGCTTGGAGCGCCTGCGCCTTTGCGGCTATTTAACATAGTGCCACATTATAAGACAGCTTTGGTGGCGGGCGGGCTTCAAGCAGGAGCTGCTCATATAATGCTGCATTATGTTAAGATGGCTTTGGCCTGGAAGGGGTGAGCATAAGCAACCAAAATTTGGTTGACGCATTTGCAGGGACGCCAAGATTTTGGCTGCGGGGAGATTATTGACCAAGTAGTCGTTTGCCCTCCTCTATGAGTTTCTGCAGTTCTTCTTCTGTCGGTAATGCGACTTTGTAGCGGGATACAAAGACTTTATTATCAAGATTACCCAGTGCATATCTTGCGGTTGATTCATCCTTTTCGGTGCAGAGCAGTATTCCAATAGGCAGTTCGTCGCCTTCTTCCATCTCATTGTCCAGGTAATAGTTCAGATAAAAATTCATCTGACCTGCATCCGTGTGTTTGAACTTCCTTATTTTAAGGTCGATCAGAACATGACACCTCAGGATCCGGTGATAAAACACCAGGTCTATATAAAAATGCTCATTGTCAACGGTTATCCTTTTCTGTCTGGCTTCAAAACAAAAGCCCCTCCCCATCTCCATTAAAAATGCCTGCAAGTGATCCAGCAAGGCTGTTTCCAGATCATCTTCACTGACTTCATCTCTTGGAGGAAGTCCTAAGAACTCAAAAACATACGGATCCCTGATTACTTCTTCGGGCTTTAACCGGCGAGCTTTGGCACCGGTCTTTGTGAGTAATCCTTTTTTGTATTTTGATAGGCCGGTACGCTCATACATCAGGCTACCCATCTGCCGTTTAAGTTCGCGGATCGACCAATTACCCTTGATAGATTCTATCTCATAAAAAGCCCTTTTTGTTGGATCTTTTTCCCCTATAAGTTCAATTATATGGGAGAATGATAGCCTGCTTATCAATAGCTGCGGAGCTACTCCGATATTTTCATTTTCCTGCTTTACTATTTCAGATTTTGCAGACAGCGTCTGCAAAATTGCCTTTGGCAGTTCTGTATTTGCAACAAGCTGACTAATATCAGGATAGGTCAGGTAAAATTGACAGAAGTTATATAGGTTTCTTTGTGACAGCCCCTTTATTCCCTTACTCTTAAGATCCTTGGCCAATGTAGCCAGCAGCTTATCTCCATATTTTGCCCGGTCTTCACCATTTTGCTCATACTCCACAATATAATGACCAAACAACCAGTTCCTTATGGTCAGTGACTGGTTGACCGCCGACACCGCACTTTCCTGTAAATAATTGTGTGCCTGTTCAAAAACCTGTATTAATTGCTCAAAGTTCAATTATTAGCTATTTCATTAAATCAAAAACATCTGTTCCCCTCTCATGGGCAAGGTGGTTACCTGGATGGTCCCGGCATTTGGGTATTCTCCCCTTAAATATTCTACATACTGCATGATGTCGAGGTGGGTGGCCACCCCGGCCTTTTCTTTTCCCGTATTAGCCAGCAGGCAGTCTATATCAAAAAGGTAGACGTCCACCGTTCTAGAAGAGTATTTATTAAGCCTGGATATAACAATCTCCTGCCTTCTAAATATTAATACCATAAGGTTCAAAATATAGCCTAGTGAAATAGAATTCTTTTTCTGGAATAAAACTATGTGGTGCCAATATCACTAACACTAGAACACTACATATATCGGTTAAGCTTACAGAAAGTAAATTAGCACTTCTTCAAAGCGTGGGGTAAAACTCTCAATATTCTCTCAACTCAAGTGATCGAATATGATAATTATTGGAGGTGGACAATATTTGTATTCCAGGAAGATTTTCGGAAATATGTGTTTAATAGTCTTTTAAGCGATCACGCTTTTGCCGTTCCCTGAAATTTCTGCACCTTTGGCCTTTTCATCCCATCCAGGTTCATGAAGGAGCTTACCAGCGGAAATGAAGCCCGACTCATTTTTAACTTTGCCATGCCAATGCTGCTGGGTAACCTTTTCCAGCAGCTGTACAACATCGTTGATACGATCATCGTTGGCAATTTCCTCGGCAAGGAGGCCCTGGCAGCTGTGGGAGCATCCTTCCCCATCGTTTTTACCCTGATCTCGCTGATCATCGGGGTGGCCTCGGGAGGGACCATCGTCATTGCCCAGTACTTCGGTGCGGGGGATCACGCCAGTGTGAAAAGGGCCATTCACACGATGTATATTTTCCTGACCATTGCTTCCGTGGTCCTTACACTGGTTGGTATTCCCCTGACAGATGAAATATTTCGGCTGATCCGCCTGCCCGAGGATATCATGCCGGAAGCTACCACCTACCTGTCCATATACCTGTTGGGACTGGTCGCATTTTTTGGCTTCAATGCAACCTCTGCCATCCTGCGTGGATTAGGAGATTCAAAAACCCCGCTGTATTTCCTGATGATCTCAACCTTTTTCAACATCGGGTTGGACCTGCTCTTTATCCTGGTGTTCAAGTGGGGGATTGCCGGTGCAGCCATAGCAACCGTCGTTTCCCAGACAGGTGCCTTCCTGACCGCGGTGATTTACCTGAACAGGAACCATAAGCTCATTGACTTCAACCTGCCACAATACCGCTTTGATAAAAAGATCTTCTGGCAAAGCCTGCGGATAGGCCTTCCGACAGGCTTCCAGCATACCTTTGTGTCACTGGGAATGATGGCCATCATGACCATTGTTAACACCTTTGGCACCAACGTCATCGCCGGGTACGCCGCTGCCATCAGGATAGACAGCCTGGCAATCCTGCCGGCCATGAATTTTTCCGCGGCCCTGGCTACTTTCGTGGGACAAAACATCGGGGCGGGAAGGCCCGACAGGGTCAGACGTGGACTAATCGCAACTCTGCTGATGTCATCCGCTGTATCATTAATCGTCATGGTCGTTGTCATCTTCTTCAAATACCAGTTGATTGGCATGTTCACCAAAGATCCGGAGGTGATACGGATAGGGGCGGAATACCTGCTGATTGTCAGTTCTTTCTACCTCCTGTTCACCGCCATGTTCAAGATCAATGGCGTATTGCGGGGGGCCGGAGATACCATCATCCCCATGTTCATCACCCTGGCTTCCCTGTGGGTTATACGCATTCCCTTTGCCTGGTTATTTTCGAGAAGCCTGGGAGAAACCGGTATCTGGTGGTCGGTTCCGGCAGGCTGGGCCATAGGGCTGATACTATCCTTCCTCTATTACCTAACGGGAAATTGGAAAACCAAAGCAGTGGTGAAACCCCGGGTTGCAAATTCCTGACTTTATCTTAATTTTGCCTGATAACCAGGTAACCAAAACCATCTTCTATGCTTATCTCCATGACAGGCTACGGAAGGGCCGAATGTGATCTCAGAAACATGGTCTATGCCGTTGAGATAAAATCCCTGAACAGCAAACAGCTTGATTTCTCCGTAAAAATCCCCATATTCCTTAAAGAAAAGGAAATGGAGATCCGCAGCTGGCTGGGCGGTGAGCTGAAAAGGGGAAAAATTGAGGTGGGCATCTACCAGGAGATCAAAGAAGGGGCGGCCGGATGGTCAATCAACAGACCGGTTGTAGAGGAATATATCAGGCAACTCAGGGAAATCGCAGAGGAGACTGGCCTGGCGGATCCGGAACAGCTGATACAGGTAGCCATGCGCTTGCCCGACACCATGTTATCAGAAAAGGATAAACTGCAGGAAGATGACTGGACAAAAGTCAGGGCGAGCATACAGGCCGCCCTGGACGATCTTAACTCATTCCGGGAACAGGAAGGGAAAGCACTGGAAAAAGATATCAGACTGAGGATCAGTAACATTCTTCAGCTATTGTCGGAGGTGGCACCTTTTGAGGAAGACCGTGTACTGGCAGTAAGGAACCGTATCCTTACGGCACTTGAGGAACTGGGACAGAACAATTCCACAGATCCCGGCCGAATGGAACAGGAGATGATCTTCTACCTGGAGAAGATGGATATTACAGAAGAGAAAGTCAGGCTGGAAAATCACTGCAGATTTTTCATGGAAACCATCGATGCTGCTTCCCCGGCAGGCAAAAAACTGGGCTTCATTTCCCAGGAAATCGGCAGGGAGATCAATACCCTCGGATCAAAGGCCTCAGAAACCAATATTCAGCGACTGGTGGTAGGGATGAAAGATGAACTGGAAAAAATCAAGGAACAGGTACTGAATGTGCTGTAGGCCATGAAAGGAAAAGCCATCATATTCTCAGCTCCCTCAGGGGCAGGAAAAACCACCATTGTAAAACATCTGCTGCAGCTTGATATGGGACTCGAATTCTCGATTTCAGCCTGCAGCAGGCCACCCCGGCAGCAAGAGGTAGATGGCCGGGATTATTATTTCATGAGCGCGGCTGATTTCAGGAAGCACATAGCACAGGATGATTTCCTGGAGTGGGAAGAAGTTTACCGGGATCATTATTACGGCACGCTGAAAAGTGAACTTGACCGGATCTGGAGCAGGCAGAAGCATGTGGTTTTTGATGTGGATGTTATCGGCGGATTGAACCTGAAGGAGTATTTCGGGCAAAATGCGCTGGCTGTTTTCGTTCAGCCCCCCTCCATGCAGGAACTTGAAAAGAGGCTCAGGGACAGATCGACAGATACGGATGATAAGATCCATAACAGGATGGATAAAGCCGGCGATGAATTGAAATATGCCAGGCAATATGACGTGGTACTTGTCAATGACAACCTGGAAGATACCCTGGGGGAAGCTGAAAGATTGGTGCAGGACTTCCTCGGTCATTAATACCTGAACAGGAATGAAAATCGGATTATTTTTCGGCAGCTTTAACCCCATCCATATCGGCCATATGGCCATTGCCAATTACATGGTCGAGTATACCGACATGGACAGGCTCTGGTTTGTGATCAGTCCCCATAACCCCTTCAAGGAAAGAAAAACACTGCTGGCCGACCATCATCGCCTTGAACTGGTGGAACGGGCCCTTGGAGATGATGAGCGTTTCAGGACCTCTGATATTGAATTCAAAATGCCAACCCCCTCCTACACCATCGATACCCTTGCCTGGCTGCAAGAGAAATATCCCTCAAACCAGTTTGTGATCATCATGGGAAGCGACGGCCTGCCTACCTTCCCGAAATGGAAAAATGCCCCGGAGATACAGCAAAATTACCGGCGCTATATTTACCCGAGACCGGGGTACCCTGTGGATGTATCGGGACAGGGAACCCTCGAAGTTGTGGATGCCCCCCATATAGAGATCTCTTCAAGTTTCATCCGCAAAGCCATTAGGAACGGAAAGGATGTACGTCATTTCCTCCCCCCTGCTGCCTGGAAATACCTGGATGAAATGAACTTCTACCGGAAATAACCCGGTAATAATTGGCTCACACTTCTTTGGAATCATTATTGATTTCTCTGTAGCACCTTAATCTTGCTGGAGAAATTAATTTTATATATAAATTTACAGGCTTCAACCAAAAACAGTACCAGATCTATTTTATGACTCCAAACTTTTTCAATCCCTGAACCTTATGGAATCTAATCCTAATGACTATCACATCAGCTTTTTTAAGCCTGCCACAGAAATGGCCCGGCTGAACCGGAATATTATAATTTCCCTGGTAATTATCTGGACCGTCGCCATATTTGGCTTCCAGATCACCTTAAAAGTAATCAGCAAGCCAACCCCCGAGCCTGCCTACCTGGCATTTGAACAGGTGTGGGACCAGGTCAGCAGCGGCAATGCCTCAGATGAGGACCTCCAGGTATTTGCACAGGTCTGCCTATCCGTACTCGGAAAGAACTTTATCGATCCCGGGCACCGGCTTGCGCTGGACAACGGTTTAAGCTGGTCTCTCCACCAGCTGGCAGGACCGGATCAGGGAGCTTCAATCAGGCAGGATATCGCTGCATTCGAAAAACTCAAGGGGGAGATTGAAAACATCACAGACCCTGAATATGTAAATGCAAGAAATGAACTGGCATCAGCCGTTTCTCCTGTATTGGGACTCTCCCCCGGGGATGTCAGGATGACCCTCGTCTCTATTGAATTAAACTCCTCCATGATGGATGCACTGAGCCCCGAAAGCAGGGAAGCCATACCGGCGGCCATGTCACTCTACCTGATCCATCCCCAATCCATTCTCACAGATGGGCGATTGTTCGGGTTTCCATTCCATTACTTCTATACCGCCGTGTTCCTTCTGGTGCTTTTTGTGGGACTCTGCTGGCTGTATTGTGTACGCGCTGACCGCAGGGATGCCATCCTCGGTATAGATCAATAAACCATCCCTTCATCAATTCAAAAATTCCATCATGAAAAAAATAATCCTCCCCCTCCTGCTTATATCCATTCCTGCTATCCTCTCTGCCGCCACCGGTGCAACCCAGCTCGAAGGCAGTTTCAAGGTCGGACCTTCCATCATCCTGATCACCATCCTCTGCCTCTTTGTCCTGGTCGGGATCGTTTTCCGTGCCAAGGACACGACCGATTTCTATGCCGCCGGACGCAGCATATCCAGGGTGGGCTCCGGCATGGCCATTGCCTCAAACTGGATGAGTGCTGCCTCCTTCCTCGGAATGGCTGCCCTGATGTACGGGACAGGTTACCATGGCCTGGCCTATGTGGTCGGGTGGACAGGCGGTTATGTGCTCCTGTTGATCCTGATGGCTGGACAGATCCGGAGGTATGGGAAATATACGGCTGCGGATTTTATTGGTGACAGGTATTATTCCCAGTCCCTCCGCGCCATCGGCGCCATCATTGCCATCCTGATCTCCATATCCTATTGCGTGGGTCAATTCGGAGGGATAGGCCTGATGTTCAAATGGGTCATGGGAGTATCGTACGGCTGGTCCGTCGTGATCGGGGGTACCGTGGTACTGGCCTACACACTGATCTCAGGGATGCTCGGGGTAACCAAGAACATGCAGATCCAGTATGTGATCATCATCATTTCCTTCATCATCCCCCTGTTCATCCTGACTTTTAAATTTGATTATTTCTGGCTCCTCCCCCAGATCGGGTACGGCGCTGTCGTGTCGGATGTTGTCAGTGGGATCCCGCTGGCCGAGACCCAGCAGCTGATGAACTCCTTCGGGCATGCATATGCCATGGTGCCGGCACCGGAATATGCCATGCCTTTTGATCCTGCAACGGGACAAACATTCTACCAGTGGATAGCCATTTCCTTCAGCCTCATGGTAGGTACCGCCGGACTCCCCCACGTCATACAGCGTTTTTACGTGGTACCCAAGGCAAGTGATGCAAGGTGGTCGGTTGTATGGGGACTCTTCTTCATCTGCATTCTTTACTGGAGTGCGCCTGCATATGCCGCCTTTGGGAAGGTGCTGTCAGCCAACCCGGAAGTCGGCAGGCTGGCCAAGGACGCCATTGTCGTTTACACGGCGCAGCTTGGCAATGTACATCCCCTGATCGTTGGCCTCCTGGCTGCAGGCGGGGTGAGTGCTGCATTTTCTACGGTATCCGGACTCCTGGTTGCCGGTGCCTCAGCTTTTGCACACGACCTTTACGTAAAGGTCATCAACCCGGATGCCCCTCCCAAAAAACAATTGATGTTTGCCAGGATGGGGACCATCCTCATGGCAGCCATTGTTACGGCCATCGCCCTGGCGAAACTGGCCCTGATCGGGCAACTCGTGGCCGTGGCCTTTTCGCTGGCAGGTTGTACCATTTTCCCGCTTTTCCTCCTGGGTATATGGTGGAGCGGTTCAAATAAGCAGGGGGCTGTAGCCGGATTGATTGCTGGTGGACTGGTCTCCCTGGTGGCACTGACCTATTTCATCGCCGGGAAAATGGGGGCTGTCCTGCCCGGGCATGATTTCATCTCTTACTGGCTGGGAGCCTGGTATTTCGGGATCATAGGTGCGCCTCTGGCCATCCTGGTCCATATCATCGTGGCCCGCATGACCCCTGAAACACCCCTGGAAATTCGCAAATTCCTGATTGAAAAAGTCCACTCGCAATGATTCCTGCTCCGGGCAAATTTCCAAGAGCCCTCATCTATGTGATGATGGCTCTTGTTGTTATTACCATTCTCCTGGCCTATTCGCATTACCGGGGTAAAAACCTTAGCGTGGATCCCAGGATAGTGCCGGCACGTAAACTATACGAAGGTTATAATGCCCTGGCCAGCAGCAACGACTATGAGGGGGTGATCCGGCTCCTTGATTCAATAGAACAGATATACAGCCAGTATCCCCACTACTGCGGGTCTTTTGAGACCGGGGTGCTTGAGAACAACCGGGCAGCGGTATACCTTACCCTCGGACTCAGTTATGACAGCCTTTCATCACCCTATCATTACATGGGACAGGATTCGCTGATGGCATTGGGGGAATCGGCTGCCAGGAAGAGCATTGATATATATGAGAACTGGCTTTCAGCGTATGCGGAAAATGGGGGGGAGGAAATACGGGAGCAGGTGCTGGCCACTTTTGGGATTGGATTAAAAACAGGCGACCCGAAAGAAATGGAAGCCTATGTCGAAAACCGGGTTAAGGAGATTGAGGATGCCATACAGGAAACCCCTAGGAGACTATCGGTCAGCTATACGAACCTGGGACTGGCATACAGGTACCGGGAAGATTACCAGGGGGCTGCATCCTGTTACCGGCAGGCCATGGACCTGTGGGAAGATAACCTGACAGCCGAAAATAACCTGAATATATTATTGGGACAACCACTGAAGAAAAGAAATTTTCTACAGAAGATGTTTCCCAAGTCGAAATAAAATAATCAACCAACAGATAGCAATGAAAAAAGTATTATTCTTACTCCTCGCAGGTTTTGCATGCAGTTTCCTTTCTGCCCAGGAAGAGGAGAAATCCAAATGGGGGATTAAATTCTCCGGTTTTTTAAATACAGATTATTTTTACGATAGCCGGCAGATTGTCTGTGCGAGGTGTGGGCATTTCCTGCTCTGGCCGCAGCCGGAAAAGCTTGACCCGGATGGCGTTGACATCAATGCCAGGGGGAGTTTTAACTTCCTCTCCATCAGGACCCGTGCCAGGGCAACCATTACCGGTCCGGATATACTGGGAGCCAAAATCCTGGGCGTATTAGAAGGGTCCTTCTTCGGACATAGCAACCTGGATTTAAACGAATTCCGCCTGCGGCACGCATTTGTCAAACTTAACTGGGAGAATACTGAAGTGCTCATGGGACAATACTGGAATCCAATGTTCATTCCGGAATGTTTTCCGGCGGTACTCAGCTTCAACACAGGTGCGCCATTCGGTCCCTTTGCACGAAATCCCCAGATCAGGGTGAGCCATAAACTGGGACCGATAAAGTTATCCGCCGTAGCTTATTCCCACGCAGATTTTGCATCCGCTGCAGGCATACCTGCTTTGCGTAATTCCATGATCCCCGAAATGCATCTACATGCCCAGTATCAAAAGGCCCCCTCGGCCAACAGCGCAGGTATACTCCTTGGTGGTGGTGCTGGTTTTAAAAGGCTCGTCCCCCTTATTGAAACAGAACAGGGTTATCATACTGCTGAAGGGGTAGGCAGCTTTCTTACCGAACTCTATGGCAAGTTGACCCTTAAAAAATTAACGATCAAAGCGGAAGGATGACATATGCCCCGACAG
>JAZGGT010000613.1:0-3509 GCA_036480555.1 Bacteroidales bacterium
CAATAAGGTCTGGCTAAATATCCATCTTGAAATATCAAATAGAAATATTATTTTTCATATTGAAAACTCCAAGCCAGGGACCCCTGCCAAAGAAGTTATCCCTGTGGGGATCGGGCTAGAGAACCTGAAACGAAGACTTGAAATACTCTATGAGAACAGGTATTCCCTGGAAATCCTGGACGAAGAGTATATTTACACAGTACACTTGAACCTTAAACTAGGCTGACAGACAATGAAGATCAAATGCCTGCTTGTAGATGATGAACCCCTGGCACTGGATGCCTTGGAATCCCTGATTCAGAAAATCCCGGAACTGGAGATCATTGACAAGTGCTATAATGCTGTGGATGCCCTGCAGGTGATCCATAATATGAAAATTGACCTGCTTCTGCTGGATATACAGATGCCTGAAATTACAGGTATTGAAATGCTTAAGTCCCTGGCCCATCCCCCAAGGGTAATATTCACCACGGCCTACAGGGAATATGCAGTCGAAGCTTTTGAATTGGATGTGATTGATTACCTGGTCAAACCCATCTCCCTGGAAAGACTGATCAGGTCCATCAACAGGTACCATGACAGGATATCCCAAAAAAACAGTCCACAAGCCTCAGGGTCGGACCCTTCGAGCAAAACAATTACCATCTATTCGGATAAAAAGAATTACCGGGTAAATACCTCCAGCATTTTGTATGTGGAGGGACTAAAAGATTATGCCATGGTTCATACCGATAATGGCAGACTGATCACCCGTCAAACATTGAAAAATCTTGAAGATATCCTGCCAGATGATGACTTCATCAGGGTACACCGTTCCTATATCGTTCCATTCCATAGACTGGACTCCTGGACTACCTATTCTGTTAGTATTAAGGATAAGGAGATCCCAGTGGGCCGGACCTACAGAAAGACCATTATGGATTTACTTGAAAACATTCAAGGCAATGATTAAGGCTGATAATCTTTCCTTTAATTACCGGGGTAGCCATTCACCAGCCGCCAAAAACCTTAGCTTCGAAATCTGCCAGGGGGAAATATTTGGTTTTCTCGGTCCATCAGGAGCCGGTAAAAGTACCACCCAGAAAATTCTCATCGGGCTGCTGAAGGGATATTCAGGCAGGGTGAGTATAAAAGATACCGACCTGGTCAGGTGGGATGCAGAACTTTACAATCATATTGGAGTAGGATTCGAACTTCCCAACCATTATCTAAAACTTACAGCCCTGGAAAATCTTGAGTTTTTCGGGAGTTTTTACCGGCACACAATTGACTTTGAAGAATTGCTTGAAATGGTCGGTCTGTTGGAAGATGCCGGTAAAAAAGTGGAGGATTATTCTAAAGGGATGAAAGTGAGACTGAATTTCGTCCGGTCACTCATGCATGATCCGGAAATTCTCTTTTTTGATGAACCAACATCAGGACTCGATCCGGTAAATGCCAGGAAGATCAAGGATATTATTCTAGCCAGGAAAGCATCCGGGAAAACCATCTTTATCACCACTCATAATATGCATGATGCCGACGAACTCTGTGACCGGATCTCTTTTATCGTGGATGGGGAAATTATGGTAACAGATACCCCTAAAAACCTTAAACTTGAATACGGCAAATCCAGAGTTAAGATAGAATATGCAAATGGAGACGAACCCTACCGGTTGCGCCTGCAGGAATTTCCCCTGAAAGGGCTGGGACAGGATCAAAGCTTTATGGATATCATGAAATCCAGGGAGATAATTTCCATCCATTCACAGGAGGCATCATTGGATGAGGTTTTTATTCAGGTTACCGGAAGACACTTGATATGAGAAGGCTTTTGAGAACCATCTGGTGGGATCTTTTACTGCAATTGCGGTACCAGATCATTACAGTGGCCATTGTCATTACGGCTGCATATACACTAGTATTTAAATTACTGGCCAGGGATGGATTCGATGAGGTCCTGGTGGTTCTTATATTCTCTGATCCGGCCATGATCGGATTTATATTCATTGGTGCCCTGGTACTCTTCGAAAAAGGATCAGGGACCATTGATGCCCTGATCGTTACCCCCCTGAAAAAAACAGAATACCTTTTCTCCAAGGTAATATCGCTTGGAATCATCGCTATCATTTGCAGCCTGGTAATGGCAATAGCAGGTCACGGGTGGCGCTTTAACTATTTCTTTTTCATATACGGTGTTGTTTTCACATCATCCATATTCACCCTGATCGGATTCATTGGGGTATCCAGGGTCAAATCCATGAACCAGTTTGTAATAATCATTCCATTTTTTATGATTCCTTTCATTCTTCCCTTGTTGAACTTTTTCAACCTTACCAGCAGCTGGATACTCTACCTAATCCCGACACAGGCGTTTCTTGACCTGCTCTGGGCTTCTTTTCATGCAGTACCCACTGGACGGATCATATTTGCCCTGATATACCTGCCAATCTGGCTGGGACTTGTCTATTATTTTGCCCTAAGGGCATTTGACAGGAATATCATCATATCAAGCCATTCATGAAAAGCATCCTGACATATACCTTAAATGATCTAAGGCTGATATTCAGGGACCCAGTTCTGTATGTCATGTTTTTTGTTCCTCTGTTGTTTATCCTCCTTCTTCGTTTTGGTCTGCCCCCTTTGTTTGAAGTGATGCCAGTACTGGTCTCTTATAAGATGGTCATCCTGGCCAGTATCTGTCTGGTTACCGCCATGTTCCCCGCATTTATTTTTTCCTTTATTATGCTTGATGAGAAAGACCTGGAGATAATGGCCGCCATCAGGGTTCTGCCTGTTTCCTCATTCATGTTCATCCTGCATCGATTATTGTTCATCAGTCTGTTCTCCTTCCTTTTTAATTTGCTAATCCTGGTCCTTTCAAACCAGACAGAATGGTCCATTGGAAAGATGCTCCTTGTTTCTATCCCGGTGGCCATGGTTTCCCCTGTAAGTTGCTTGATAATCACAGCATTCGCCTCTAACAAGATTGTTGGGACAACCTGGATGAAGGGCCTGAATTTTCTGTTTATGATCCCTGTACTGACCTATATTTTTGAAGGCAGTTGGGAATACATTCTTGGAATACTGCCATATTACTGGATATTTAAATTATATGATCCGGGATTCCAGACTTTTCCATTTACCATTAATTATGCAATTGGCCTTTTTTACTTATTAATACTCACCATTATTTCAACCATGCTATTTAAAAAAAGGGTTTATCCCTGATCTTCTGCCTGACAACTTTACCAGAAAGCTGACAATATTTCAAGCATTAGCTTATGGCACAATAAATGTAAACGTATCTGCATATTTGTATATATTATAATTGTAGCCAGATGAAAACAAATGAAGTAAATTCCTTAAAGGAATTACAGCAGAGGATTGGAAAAGAAAAAAGATCCTTTTTACTTATCTACAAACAGGGATCAGAACAGAGTGACAAGGCTTATAAAAACTTGGCAGAGGCAGCTGTAGATGTATCTGACATTGGCATTTTTATAGCAGATGTAAACAGGGTACGGGAC
>JAZGGT010000614.1:0-4752 GCA_036480555.1 Bacteroidales bacterium
CTTGAGAATGCTGAAAAGTATCTTGAGGAAATGGACAAGGCCGGCGTATGGAAATGTGTGAGCCTGGATGGAAGGTCAAAGGATGATTTTTATAAAGAACACCTTAAAGTTTCACATTCCGTTTCGAAAGAGAGATTTCTTATTTTTTTCCGCCCTGATTTTAGTAAGATTGATGATCCGGATTTTGGAGTAAAAGAGGCTGAAAGGCTTGAAAAAGCTGTTAAAATGGGTGCAAGGGGATTAAAGATTGCCAAGAATCTTGGACTCACACACAAAGATAAAAGCGGCAAGCTTATTCCGGTGGATGATCCCCGGATTGATCCCTTATGGGAGAAATGCGGAGAATTAGGGATCCCGGTAGTTATCCATGTCTCTGATCCCAAGGCATTTTTCACTCCAGTCGATGAGTTCAATGAGAGATATGATGAACTGGGAGCACATCCAAGCTGGTCATTTTACGGTGCTGAATTTCCATCCAAAGAAGAGATACTGGCGCAGCGCAACAGGGTAATTGCCAGGCATCCCAAAACCATTTTTATAGGAGCACATATGGGAACCCTACCAGAGGAATTGCACATAGTGGCGAACTGGCTGGATATCTACCCCAATTTTTATGTGGATATTGATGCCCGGATCAGTGATCTTGGCCGGCAGCCATATACTGCCAGGAAGTTTTTGATCAAATATCAGGACCGTGTATTATTTGGGACAGATACCCCTCCCAATGCTGAATCCTACAGGATTTATTACCGGTTTCTTGAAACCGATGATGAGTACATTGATCCTGCGGGAGGACATCATCTCCAGGCTCGATGGATGATTTATGGCGTCCATCTTCCTGATGAGGTATTGGAGAAATTGTACAATAAGAATGCCTTGAAAATTCTCGGAATGGTCAAAACGGATCTTCTGTAAATTATGAATATGTGTAAATTTATAACCCGGGCATTATTCCTGGTCATTTTTATCCCCTTAATCCCGGCGCAGGCTCAGGATGATGTTACATTTTTTAATTACTGGCAATATCATGCTGATGTTGAAAACTCTCTTTACAAGCATTTTTGCTCCGTAGCATTTGAACAGCTGGAGGCAAGAAAAAAAGAGATAAGCGGGTTGAAAACGAAATCGGACTGGCTGGAAAGGCAATCCCTGGTCAGGGAGAAATTGTCAGATATTATTGGTCCCTTTCCAGAGAAGACTCCATTGAATGCAAAGGTTACCGGGATATTGAAACAGGATGGGTATAACATTGAAAAAGTTATCTATGAAGCAATCCCGGGATATTATGTTACGGGCGCATTGTATATTCCTGATGGGATCATGGAAAAAGCCCCGGCGGTATTTTATGCATGCGGTCACAGTGTGGGCGGGTTCAGGGCTGACATATATCAGTATATCTGCATCAATCTGGTAAAAAAGGGTTTTGTGGTATTCACCATTGATCCAATGGGACAGGGAGAGAGGTTTGAGTACTGGGATCCGGAGAAAGAGGAGCCAAGATTCCCGATCCCGGATCATGAGCATTCCTATGCTGGAGCCCAGTGCCTGATTTCAGGGTATTCAACGGCAAGGTATTTCATCTGGGATGTTATCCGGGGTATTGATTACCTGTTGACCCGTGAGGAAGTAGATCCTGATCGTATTGGAATGACCGGCAGGTCAGGAGGGGGGAACCTGACGGCCTATCTGGGTGCCATGGACGATCGCATCCTCGCAACCGCACCTGAGTGTTATATTACAGGTTATGAGCATATCTACAAATCCATAGGTCCCCAATGCGCCGAACAGAACCTTTACAATATGATATCTGCAGGGCTTGATCATGCAGATTTTATCGAAGTGAGGGCACCAAAGCCCACCATGATGGTCACCACTACGAGAGATTTCTTCAGCATACAGGGTGCCAGGGAATCTTATGCAGAATCCAGCAGGATGTATGAGGCCCTTGGTGCAAAAGATAATCTGATCATGGTCGAAGATGACACCGTACATAGATCGACCAAACAAAACAGGGAAGCGATGTATGCTTTTTTCCAGAAATACCTGGAGAATCCAGGCAGTCCGGAGGACCTGGATGTGGAGGTGCTTGCCCAGGAGAAATTGTGGGTAACCCAAACGGGACAGGTAGTAACATCCCTGGAGGAGCAATCAGTATTTTCACTAAACAGATCAGAGGTGCAAAATCAAGTGGAATCACTTGAAATAAAAAGGGCTGATCATGTAAGGCATCTTGAAAAATTGAAATCTGTTGCTGCAAGGCATTCGGGATTTGAATACCCGGACAATTTCGGAAATGCAGTATTTTCAGGACGTTATGTGAACCCGGAATACCACTTGGAAAAATACCTGCTTGAAGGCAGTGGTGATTATGTACTTCCCGTAGTTTTACTTTTGCCGGAGGATCGAACAACAAACGAGATCATTTTGATCCTGGATTCGGAAGGTATGGAGCATGCTGTTAATCAGGATAACCTGGCACATGACCTGCTTGCTGAAGGTTATCCCGTTTTGCTGGCAGACCGTCCCGGGATTGGCAGTATGGGACCTGGATATCTGAAGGGTGATTCATATATCGACAGTACCTCCTTCAACCAGTGGTTTGCTGCTGTCCTGGCCGGAAAATCTAATGTGGGTCTAATGGCCGGGGACATTGTCAGGATAGCGCATTTTGCAAAGAACAGCACACAGAAATTCTCAGGTATTTCAGCGCTTGCCACCGGGCCCCTGTGCAGTGAATTGCTGCATGCAGCTACATTCGAACAGAACATCAATAAAATATGCCTTATCAAACCATTTTTAAGCTATGCAGATATTGCCACCACCCGGTTCTATAATCCAGAATATGTTCCTTTTACCGTACCGGGAGCCATAAGTGAATATGATTTACCTGACCTGATGGCCGGGCTATGCCCTCGAAGAGTGCTTATTCTGGAACCTCTGTCTGGTGATGGTTTGATTGCTGATGAAGCAAAAGTCAAAAATAGCATGCTCTTTCCTTCAATGGTCTATTCAGAAAAAGGAGTACCCGGTAATTTTAACCTGGTGAACGCTCTGGATGACCAGACGGTATGTGAGGCAATCTTGAAAGTATTCTTTCAGTGACTATGAATACCATAAAAAGATCATTTTTCAACAAATATCTTTTACCCGGTTTTGTCTTTCAGAGTGTAATCATTGGAGGAGGCTATGGAACTGCACGGGAGTTGGTCGAATATTTTCTTAAGTTTGGTCCGATCGGAGGGTTGTTGGGAATGCTTCTGATCACTACTGTCGTGTGGTCAATATTTCTGGCATTGACATTCGAATTCACCCGCCTGTTTCGCACGTTTGATTACCGTACTTTTTTTAAAGAGCTGTTAGGTCCGATCTGGCCAAGTTTCGATCTTATTTATCTCTCCTTAATATTAATTATATTGGCTGTATTAGGATCTGCTTCAGGAATTCTTCTGCGTGATAATTTTGGTGTCCCTTACTTTATAGGTGTAATAATCATGCTTGTAGCTGTTGGATATTTAACCTTTAAAGGAACCCGAATCATTGAAAAATTCCTCTCTGTTTGGTCCATAATTTTATATATAGTATTTGCGCTTTTATTAGTTATTACATTGATTAAATTCGGGCCAGCTGTAAAAGAGTCTCTCTCTAATACTCAAATTGAGCCAGGTTGGGCAATGTCTGGATTCAAATATTCCTTTTATAATATAGCCAGTGTTGTTGGGGTTTTATTCTGCTTAAAACATCTTGAGACAAGGAAAGAAGCTCTTACTGCCGGGGTCCTGGCTGGAATAATCGGTATTGTCCCTGCATTGCTTCTATATGTTTCTATATTAGGGTATTATCCGGATATTTTAGATGAAGAATTACCCTCTTTATACGCTTTCCAAAACCTGGGTATTCCTATTATTTTTGTCACCTTTCAGATTGTACTATACGGCACTCTGATTGAAACAGGAACTGCTTTAATCCATGCTGTGAATGAACGCGTTCAATCAGCATTCAAAGCCAGAGAAAAGGAGATGCCTAGGGCCTATAGACCTGTCATTGCCTCAATGTTTTTATTGATTGCATTTGGCATTTCAAGCTTTGGTTTGATCAATCTAATCGCTAAAGGCTATGGTGCATTAAGCTGGGGATTTCTTTTGGTTTATCTACTTCCTCTGGTAACTATAGGTACTTATAAAATTGTAATTCATGAAAGGAAGAATAAGGATTAACACCCGGGAGAATTTAAATTGCATTAAACCTAAAAAGAACATGAAGAAAATTGTCCTCACAGGTGTATTCATTACACTCTTCTCAGCAGGTTTCTGTCAGGAAAATAGAGAAATCGAAACAGTGACAGTCAGACCAACAGAAATTGATGATGTACTGATCAATCCGGGAATAGGGTTTACCACCTTTCAGCGCTTTAATGGGGATACTTTAAATTATGGCATCGGGTGGACAGAGGGACTGCCGATCGTTTACCAGGAATTTGACGGAGATCTGTCAAACAAAGGTTATCCGCAAACTTCCATTGCTTATTTCAGGGTGAACTGGCGGTTTCTTGAAACAGCACCTGGGATATATAACTGGCAGATGATTGACAGGGCCCTGGAAACTGCTGCTTCAAGAGGGCAAACCTTGATGTTGCGGATCTCGCCTTATGAAGCCACTGATGAGAAGGATGTGCCGGACTGGTATCGAAAAATGGTAGGTCCGGATACCTTGTCAGGATCCGGCAAGCATTGGAGGGTTGATCCTGAAGATCCC
>JAZGGT010000615.1:0-2777 GCA_036480555.1 Bacteroidales bacterium
AGATACAGTAACCGGCTGTCATTCAGCATTATGGCTCGGCAGAGTTAGAGAAATAAAGTCTGTCTGAACCGGTTTTCCTCGATCCACTTCTCAATCAGGGCAAGCAGCATAATCCCTCCGGAACCAAGGATTATCCAGGTCAGGGTGGAATTACTGAAATCAATGATACGCCACTTTTCCAGGTTTATCTGTGGCAGGCTGAAATTCCAACTCAGGTTCTCAGACAACCAGCTCTGTGATGTAGATTCACCGTTTGATCCCAATAGGATTATCAATATCAGGATAATAACCGAAATGCAAATACCAATCCACCCGGCTCTGCTGATAAGTGGCGAGCTCACGAATCCAGGTGTGATTGACTCAAGCTCTATGCGGTCCATAACTTTCGCTGTAAAGTCTGCTGGTGGATTGCTCATCTCAAAATCTTTCATGATCCCGGAGATGAATTGGTCTTCTTTTTTTACTCTTTCACTCATAACAGATTATACGTTTCTTCTTTTAAGTAACTCTGCAACACCGTCAGCATCTTTTTTCTTGCCCTGAACAACTTGACCTTGGTGTTGGTCTTGGTTAACCCGGCAATCGTTGCAATCTCATCCAGGTCCCGCTCTTCGTAATAATACAAAATTACAAGCATTTTTTCATCCATATCAAGGGAATCCAGTGCCTTTTCCAGATATTTCTTACGCTCCCCTGCTGAAAGTGTGTCATAATTCTGTTTGCTTTCAATATATAGAGTATCCGCTATATCGGACTCATCCAGTGAAACTCTGCCGGCTGGTTGTTGTCTCAATTTTGAAATGGCTGTATTATAAACTATCCTGTACAACCAGCTGGAAAATTTTGCTCTCCCTTTAAAGCTGGCGAGGGACTGATACGCCTTTATAAATGCATCCTGTGAGATCTCCTCAGCTTCTTCCCTGTCCTTCATCAGCCTTAACGCAAGAGAATATACCATCGTTTTATATTTATCGACCAGGTATGCAAATGCATTCCGGTCTCCCTCAAGAACTTTAGTGATGTAAATATTGTCTTGCTGACGTTCCACCATAACTATGACGCTAAAATGAGAATCTGGTTACAAGTTGTAACCGGTTTATAAAACCAGCGTCTTAAGATTGAATTCAAATTTATTAACTAAATCTTTAAAATCATGAATGCAGGTGAAGTTATTGTTCCGAGTGTAATATTCTTGGTAATATTTGGAATTTTCTATTTATACTTTAGTTCCAGGAATAAGGAGCGTATGGCGCTTATTGAGAAAGGCGCTGATGCCACAATATTTTTTGGGCCGAAAAGAGAAAGATCAGAAGGATCAGGAAAATGGATCCTGAAAGTAGGGGTCCTGGCAATCGGCGTTGCCCTGGGGGTTCTCGTTGGGGCAGCTCTGGAAAGTGCGGGAATGGATGATGATATTGCCTATCCTGCCTCGATCTTCTTATTTGGAGGTATAGCGCTGGTGGCTGCCTATTTCCTGGCCAGAAAGGTAAATGGAAATAAATAATCAGGGTTAAACTCTAACTACTTCCTCCCTGTTGTAGTTCCTGATATGGGACTATGGCAGGGAGGTTGTTTTTTATAGACTCCCAGAATATTTAATAAATTTGTTGATTGTATCAAAACCATTAAACCATGAATTCTATTACACAGTGGGTGGAAAAACTGGATAAGTTATTGTTGAGTACCGGTATGCCTGAGTCACTTGGAGCCACTACCCGAACGGTCATCGTTGCAGTAATCATTTTCTCCCTGGCCATCCTGGCAGATATAATAACACGCAGGATCATTGTATCCGGAATCAAGCGGATAGTTCGCAAAACCAAAACACAGATTGACGACATTCTGATCCAGCGGAGAGTTTTTCATAAAATTGCCCATGTAATCCCCGGTCTTCTGATTTATTCCACTGCAGGATTTATTTTCTCCGATTATCCCGTCCTGGGTGATTTTGTCACCAGACTGGCACTCATCTATATCATCATTATAATACTCCTGTCAATCGATTCTTTCATTAATGCCCTCCATCAAATTTACCTTACAACACCTATTTCTAAAGGCAGGCCGATAAAAGGATATGTACAGGTAGTAAAGATCATTATCTATTTTATTGCTATTATCCTTATCATTGCTTCCCTGACGAGGGAATCGCCAGGCAAATTACTGACTGGACTTGGGGCAATGGCAGCTGTCCTGATGCTGGTTTTTAAGGATACTATCCTGGGCTTTGTAGCCAGTATTCAGCTTTCGGCCAATAAGATGGTTGTTCCGGGGGACTGGATCGAGATGCCCAGCCATAAAGCTGATGGAACAGTAATTGACATATCACTGAATACGGTCAAGGTTCAGAACTGGGATAAAACCATAGCCACCATACCAACCTATGCACTGGTTTCAGATTCATTCCGGAACTGGAAAGGGATGGAAGAATCCGGCGGCCGAAGGATCAAACGGTCTTTAAACATTGATATGAACTCTGTCCGTTTTGTGGATGATGAAATGGCTGAAAAATTCAAAAAAATTCACCTCCTGAAGGACTATGTGGTAAGCCGGGAAGAAGAAATCCTGAAATACAATGAGGATAATAAGATAGATGGATCAATCCTGGTGAACGGAAGGCGTATGACCAACCTTGGGACTTTCCGGAAATATGTTGAGGAATATTTACTCCAACACCCGAAAATCCATAATGATATGACTTTCCTCGTCAGACAACTCCAGCCTGACGAAAAGGGATTGCCTCTTGAGATCTATGTCTTCAGTAATGACCAGGCCTGGGC
>JAZGGT010000616.1:0-19517 GCA_036480555.1 Bacteroidales bacterium
GCAGTCCGGGTGGCAAAGGCACATGACCTTATCGTGTCTCTCGACATGGCTACCTATAATATAGTCAGTGAGAACCGTGAATTTCTTGAGAAACTGATCAGGGAATACGTAGATATCCTGATGGCCAACGAGAGTGAAGCGGAAGCACTGACACATAAGAAAGCCAATAAGGCCCTCGATGCAATGGCAGATATGGCAGAGGTAGCAGTATTGAAAATGGGGAAGGATGGTTCCATGGTCAAACGAGGATCCGAGAAATCCAAGATTGGCATCGAGAAGGTTAACAGCGTTGACACCACTGGTGCCGGTGATCTTTATGCAGCCGGATTCCTGTATGGATACTGTAAAGATCAATCACTCGAGGTTTGTGGCAAAATCGGTTCCATTTTGGGTGGGCACGTAACAGAAATGATAGGTGCCAAAATGGATAAAGAAAAGTGGGCTGTCGTAAAGGAGAAAGTCAATAATATTTGCTGCGGTTAAAACAAGCCGTGCAATTCTGCATTGATCTTGTCAATGACGGTACTGAGATCTTCAGGATTATCTGGGAAATCGTGATTATCCGCGTCCACGATCAATAATTTTCCCAGGTTATAGGAATCAACCCAGGCCTCGTACCTTTCATTTAAGCGTTTCAGGTAATCAAGCCGGATAGTGTTTTCATATTTCCTGCCCCGGATCTGGATCTGGTTAACGAGTGTGGGAATGGACGCCCTCAGGTAGATAAGCAGATCGGGAGGTTCGATCAGGGAACTGACCAGGTTGAAAAGTGTAAAATAATTCTCAAAATCCCGTGTTGTCATCAGTCCCATAGAATGCAGATTGGGAGCAAAGATGTATGCATCTTCATAGATCGTCCTGTCCTGTATCACTTCCTTGCCTGATTTCCGGATATCGAGGATCTGATTGAACCTGCTGTTCAGAAAATAGATCTGTAGGTTGAAGGACCAGCGCTGCATATCCTGGTAGAAATCGTTCAGGTAGGGATTATCATCCACGTCTTCATAGTGGGGTTCCCATTTATAATGTTTCGACAGTAAGGATGTAATGGTAGTTTTCCCCGATCCAATATTTCCTGCAACAGCAATATGCATTTCTGAGTTGTTTTGAAGTCCCGAATGACACGAATGTACAAAATAAATTCGAAGAAGATAAGAAGCTTCCGTTCAGTGTCTGATTTTATATACAGAATATCCCTGATGCCTGAATAAATAAAGAAAATCAGGTTGCATTTCAACTTTAATAAATCCGTCTTCTTCGGGCAATTGTAACTTTCCGGGGCTGTTTGTCAGTAAGTCAAAACTGTATAATTCTCCGGCTTTAAAATAATACAGGTTCTGATCAGTTACCTGGAACTCACCGGGTATTTCGAGGGGAATGGTTTTTGCATAATTTCCGAAGAGGTCAAATACAAGGATACCGAATCCGGGAACATTCAGATAGACATTACGGCTTTTCTCTAGCATATAAGTGGGCTGAATATCCGGACCGGTCAGGCTGTTAAGTGTAATACTTTCATGGACAAACTGCAGGTTGACATCAAAATACTGCAGCTGGTTGTTCAGACCATTGAAAATCCAGAATCCCCCCTGGTTGGATGAACATACAAGCTGGGCCTGGTCAACTCCCAGGTTGTCAAGCCAGATAGGGCTACTTATTTCTGAAAGGAAATTATCTACCCAGACAACCTGGTTATAATCCTTGTAATATATGAGGATCCGCAGCGGGTCAGATACATCGATAGAATGGATATTACCTAGAAAAAGATTGGTGTATTCTGCTGCCTGTGAGTAATCCTGAACGAACTTTACAAGGTGGTTGTTTTTGATTATATACACATTCCCCATCGGGTCTGAAAAATGCCTGTCGCCATCGACCTTTACCGATTTGACAAACTGGAATTCGGCAGGCAGGAGGAATTGAACCAGGAGCGATATATAAATGATCAGGTACACATCTATTTTTCTTCATGAACCATGCCAAGGACCTCATCCACAATTTTACGGTTATTGCTCAGCCGTGGGACCTTATGCTGGCCTCCAAGTTTGCCCTTTGCACTTAACCATTTGTAAAACGTACCCCGGGGGAGGTTTCGTACTGTCGGCATGACAAGTGTAATGCTTTTATATCGCTTGGCCTCATAGTCTGAGTTAATTGAACACAGGGCATTGTCAAGCATGGAGGTAAAATAATCAAGATCAGCTGGGGCCTTCTCAAATTCTATCAGCCATTCATGTGAACCCGTACATTCATCTCCCATATAAATCGGGGCAGCAGTATATTCACTGATCACGGCGTTTGTCTTGGCGCAGGAAATGGACAGTGCCTTTTCGGCATTCTCAATGATCACTTCTTCTCCGAATGCATTCATAAAATGTTTTATACGTCCGGAGATCTTGATCTTATGGGGAAATGTTGAAGTGAATACAACGGTATCACCAATCAGGTATCTCCATAAGCCGCTGTTCGTCGAAATAACAATTGCATAATTCTCTCCCGGGACAACCTCCTCAACAGTGAGTGCCGGGGGATGAGGATCCCCGACCTCTCCGGCTGGGATAAATTCGAAAAATATCCCGTAATCAAGCATTAACAACATGTCATCTTTGGCGGGTTCATCCTGGACGGCAAAATGTCCTTCTGAAGCGTTATAAACTTCCATGTAATGCATCTGGTCCGAGGGGATCAGTTTCCTGAATTGCTCTCTGTATGGGGTGAAGCTTACCCCGCCGTGGGTGAATAATTCCAGGTTTGGCCAGACTTCCAGCAGGTTTTCCTTCCCGGAATAATCAAGTATATGCTTTATTAAAACAAGGTTCCAGGAGGGGACTCCTGCGAGACTGGTAACATTATCCCGAAAGGTTTGTTTGATGATTTCTTCAAGTTTTTCTTCCCATTCATCCATCAGGGCCACATCCTTGCCCGGAGTCCGGATGAAATCTGCCCAGAAAGGTAGGTTTTCAATAATGATGGCCGACAGGTCCCCGTAATAGGACTGGTTTGAATAGCTGTTGATCTGGTGGCTTCCCCCAAGTGTAAGCCCTTTCCCCAAAAACAATTTGTTATCCGGATAATTCTGGGAATAAATGGCCAAAATGTCCTTTCCTCCACGAAAATGACAGTCCTCAAGAGCTTCCCAGCTGACGGGAATGAACTTACTCTTATCACTTGTAGTTCCAGAGGATTTGGCAAACCATTTTATTTCGCTGGGCCAGAAGAGATTTTGCTCACCCTTCATGACACGGCTGATGAGCGGTTTGTAAGCCTCATAATTCCGGACCGGTACCCTTTCCTGGAATTCAGAGAAGGACTGTATTTCAGCAAAGCCAAATTCCTTTCCTATCCGGGTATCCTTCGCTTCATCCAGTAATTTTAAAAGGGTCTCCCTTTGCACATCAACGGGATACTTTCTGAAAAGATCTATCTGGTGAAGCCGCTTGGTATTCACCCAATTAATAATAGAACTTAAAATCGGCATCAGATCTCAGGTCAGAGGATAAGCATGGCATCCCCATAGGTTCCGAAACGGTACTTTTCCTTAATGGCAGTCTGATAGCAATCCATCAGGAAATCGTAACCCGCAAAAGCGGATACCATCATGAGCAGGGTGGACAAAGGGAGATGTAAATTAGACACCATCATATTGGCAATGCTGAATTCATAGGGGGGAAAGATAAACTTGTTTGTCCAGCCGTCAAATGGTTTCAGGTAGCCGGTGGTGGAAACCGAACTTTCCAGGGTCCTCATAACGGTTGTGCCGACAGCACATACATTGCTCTTCCGGTCCTTGGCCTTATTCACAATCTTGGTGGATTCGTCAACAATTATAATGCGTTCTGAATCCATCTTATGCTTGGTCAGATCCTCAACATCAACAGAGCGGAAGTTCCCGAGTCCCACATGAAGGGTAATAAACGAAAACTCACATCCCTTGATCTCGAGTCTTTTAAGCAACTGTTTGCTGAAATGCATACCTGCTGTTGGAGCAGCTACAGCTCCCTCATGTTTGGCATACACAGTCTGATAGCGCTCACGGTCCTCTGGTTCAACACCACGCTTGATGAATTTTGGCAGCGGGGTTTCTCCCAGCCTGTAAAGGGTTTTTTTGAAATCTTCATAGTCCCCGTCATAAAGGAAGCGCAAAGTCCTTCCCCTTGAGGTTGTATTATCAATCACCTCGGCAACCAGCATATCGTCCTCGCCAAAATATAACTTGTTCCCTATCCTTATTTTTCGTGCAGGATCAACGAGTACATCCCATAACCTCTGATCGCGGTTCAGTTCTCTCAACAGGAAAACTTCGATTTCAGCTCCGGTCTTTTCTTTATTTCCATACAAGCGGGCCGGGAAAACCTTGGTATTATTAAATACCAGGACATCCTGGTCATTAAAATGGCCAAGGATCTCATGAAATACCTTATGTTCTATTTTTCCAGAATCCCGGTGGATAACCATCATTCTTGATTCATCACGGTTTCCAGTGGGATACTTTGCGATCAGATCTTCCGGCAGGTTATACTTATATTGAGATAATTTCATGGGCGAGGGTTTTGTTAAATTTATGGAGTACCGTTATACGTAAGAAAACGTGTTTTGTTACAAATTAATTAAGATTTCTTCAAATTTTTTTAATATCAATGCTTCGTCAACCGAAAATTGACCGATTTTAGTCCTGCGAAGCAATGCTAAATACGCACCGGAATCCAGTGCTTTCCCTATATCCCTGGCAAGTCCCCTGATATATGTTCCCTTGCTGCATTTTATCCTCAGGGTGAGTTCAGGGATTCTAAAATCAAGTATTTCCAGTTCGCTGATGTTAATCAACTGTGGACGCATAGCAAGCTCTTCCCCCTTCCGGGCAAAATCATATGCACGCCTTCCCCGGATCCGTTTGGCTGAGAATACAGGAGGAACCTGTATGGTTTCACCCTTGAAATCCTGTAGGACCCCGTTGATCAGTTCCAGGTTGATATGTTCGGTCGGGAATGATTGATCAACTTCCGTTTCAAGGTCGCAGGAAGGGGTGGATGCACCCAGGTGAAGGGTGGCAATATATTCTTTTTCCAATCCCTGATAGTTTTCAATTTCTTTGGTGGCCTTACCTGTGCAGAGTATCATTAATCCTGTCGCAAGCGGATCGAGTGTCCCTGCATGCCCGACCTTTAACTTTTTGACGCCAAGTTTTTTACTGATCATGTTCCTTACTTTTTTTACAATATCGAACGATGACCAGTCCACCGGCTTGTCAATCAACAGCACTGCACCATTAATAAAATCCGTATGAGGTGTAATTTGATGCATTAGATGGATCCGAAAATGATGGCAATGGTACCTATAACCAGGCAATATATTCCAAAATACAAGAGTTTCCCTTTACGTACGATGGATAACATCCACCTGCAGGCTATCAGTCCGGATACAAAAGCCGCAATGAACCCAACCAGCAGCGGAAACCACCCGACTCCATCTGATGATGATGCCGGTTCCTGTCCCAGCAGATCAAGGAAATTGGCTGCTATGATGGGAAGAATCACCATCAGGAATGAAAAACGTGCGGCTTCCTCTCGTTTGTTCCCAAGGAACAGGGCTGTGGCGATAGTAGCCCCGGACCGTGAAATCCCTGGTAAAACTGCAAATGCCTGGGCAATGCCTATAATAAAGGCATCCAGGTATCCTATATTCCGCGAACCGCGTCTGATAAAAAAAGATATGGTCAGTAAGGTGGCAGTGATCAGCAGCATGGATCCTACAAATACAATGTTCCCGGTGAAAAAGGCTTCCACTTCACTTTTAAAAAACACACCGACTATGGCTACCGGTACCATGGAGAGGATGATCTTAAGGAGGTATGAGGATGATTCGTTATACCTGAAGGTAAGGGATTCAGTCAACAGTTTTTTCAGATCATTAAAGAAAACAACAAGGATACTCAGGACGGTTGCTCCGTGCACTACAATGGAAAAAGTCAGGTTATCCCTGGCTTCAATTTGCAGCAATGCTTTTCCAATCTCGAGATGTCCGCTGCTGCTTACCGGCAGGAATTCTGTCAGTCCCTGGACAAGCCCCAGGATTAGCGCCTCTATCCAATTCATCTAATCCTGTTTCTCTGTTTTTGGTTTTTTCATAATGGCCCAGATCTCAAAGACAAATCCAAAGAGGACCACGATCGGAGCGAGGGTTATTCTTCGAAAGCTGAATATTTCTGGATTAAAAACATTAGGGTCGTCTGATTTCCCACCCATCATCAGGAGAAATCCGATCATGATGATGGCAAAGCCAATGATAAGTAATATGTAATTATCCTTTTGTAAGGGGAAGTCGGGTCCCTCTTGTTCGGTTTTCTTTTTTGCCATAGCAGGTCAAATATTAATAATAGAGATCGTCGGATTTCATCCGAAGGTATTTATTGATTGCAAAATATGTGGATATCCAGTTTAACGTGATACCCAGAAAGATAACGATTATGAATAGTATAGCGAGAATATCGATATCCCGGAAACTGATCACCTCCATGAATTCCTTTTGTATCAGGTAAATAACACCGATCAGCAGGAGGATGGCAACGACGGAGGCATATATCCCATGTTCCGCACTTTTAAACAGGAAAGGTTTCCGGATAAAAGAATGGGTGGCTCCAACGAGTTGCATGGTATTGATCAGGAATCTCCTGGCATAAACGGAAAGCCGTATGGTATTATTCACCAGTGCGACGGCGATAAAGAACAATAATCCGCTGAATGCAAGGATAATCAGGCTGATCTTCCTGACATTTTCATTGACCAGGTGAATAAGGGATTCGTGATACATGATCTCATCCACCTCCTCGAATCTTTGTAATTCTTTTTCTATGGCATTTATACTGTCAGGATTGGCATAATCAGCATAGAATTTTACATCAATGGACGCCGGCAGTGGATTATAACCGAGGAATTCGATAAAATCTTCACCAAGTTCTTCGGCTGTTTCCCTGGCGGCTTCTTCACGGGTGATGTAGTCAGTGGACTTAACATATTCCTTTGCATCCAGGATTTTCTGCAGCCTGATGATATCAACCTCCTTGGCTTCATCTTTCAGGATCACTGAAAAACCGATATTTTCTTTAATATGGATAGATAAGCGTTTGGTGTTAAGCAACAACAATCCCACAAGTCCCAGTAAAAAAAGCACAAGGGAGATACTGATGATGGAGGTAGCATATGAACTCCGCAGTTTTCTTTTTGTTATGGTATGTCTCTTTTTTTGCATTAAGCCGGGTTGAGTTTGCAAAAATACAATTATTTACAGATAAATATGTATTAATCAATGATCTCAATCCAGCCGAATGGATCGGGCTGGTCCCCGTACTGGATGGCAGTGAGTTTATTGTAGAGCTTGACTGAAACCAGACCCGGATTCCCGTCCTGACAATACTCATGTGTAGTATTGGTATCTTGATCGACAATTTTTTTAATAGGAGTGATAACGGCGGCCGTACCACATGCACCGACTTCTTCGAATTCTCCTAGCTCGTCTATGGATACCGGCCGTTTTTCAACTGTCATACCCAGTTCGATCGCAAGTTTCTGCAGGCTCAAATTGGTGATAGAAGGTAGTATTGTATGTGAATCCGGAGTAATGTATTTATTGTCTCGAATGCCAAAGAAGTTGGCAGGTCCGCATTCATCGATATATCTTTTTTCGAGGGCATCGAGGTAGATTATTGATGCAAAGCCTTGCTCATGTCCTTTTTCCATCGATAACAGGCTTGCAGCATAATTCCCGCCGACTTTAATGTGACCTGTCCCCAGTGGAGCGGCCCGGTCATGATCCCTGCAGATCATCATATCCACCGGCTTGAATCCTTCCTTAAAATAAGGTCCCACAGGCGTAACAAATACCAGGAATAGATATTCATTGGCGGGTTTTACACCCACTTCTGCACCGGTTCCCACAAGCAATGGACGGATATACAGGGAGGCACCTGTCCCATATGGGGGAATAAAGTGTTTATTTAACTGGACTGCCTTAACGATCATTGAATGAAATAGTTCTTCCGGAACCACAGCCAGTCTAATACCTTCAGCACTCCTCTTCATTCGCCTGGCATTTTCCTGCCAGCGGAAAATACGGATCTTTCCATCACTGCCCATATAGGCTTTCATCCCCTCAAAGCATTCTTGTCCGTAATGCAGTCCGGTGGCTGCCATATGGATGGGGATGTATTCTGAGGATGAGATCTCCAGTTCCCCCCATGCCCCGTTACGGTAATAACTTCTAACATTATAATCGGTAGGCATGTATCCGAACGGAAGATTTTCCCAGTCAATCGTTATGGCCATATCTGTGATTTTTTTGGGATTAATAAAGGCTGATAAAAATAGTTATAAAAGAAGAAACAGCCAACATGGCTTAACGATTATTGAGTATCATGAAAACTGCTTGATAATTTCGATTTGTTGTTCCGTGGATATTTCACGAAGTTTCCTTGCAGTTTCTGTGTAAAACTCATGATTTTCAAGTAGTTCAACCTGCATCAGGTTCCAGTCTTTCTTGTTTCTTATTTTTTTATTCAGCAGGTATTCCTGAAATAATCTGTCAGATTGAATGAGGAAATCGGCTCGGCCCAGATGATCGAGATTTGCATCGCAGATGATCTTATCGAGGAGACTGGAAGGTCCGGGAGATAATTTCGTGGCCATTATCAGATCACAGATTGCATCAATCTGCCCTTCTTTAAACCTGTAAAGCGGCAGGATCTCACGGGCATATTCCACGGACCTTATCTCGTGGTTGTCAAAGGTATCAATGTAACCCATATCATGGAGCAGGGCGGCAGATCTCAGCAGAAGCAGATCTTCCTGGCTTACCTCTTCTCCCTGGCCCAGTAATTCAACCTGCCGGTATACATGGCCGGTATGATGAACGTTGTGATAGAGTAACTTATCAGGTAGTTCTTTGCCCATCCTGTCCATGATGTATTCTTCCAGATCCAGTAAGCGCAACAACTGGATCAGCGTCAGAAATTTTGTATTTGGCGTCAAGCCGTCTTCCTCGCATAAATCAGGTTTTATTCCGTCAACGAAATACATGGCGATATCACCTTTATATTTGACAGGCATTTTCCCGCGGAATTCACAGTCAAAAAACTCTTTAATCAGTTGATAGGTTGATGCCGATATATTGATTTTCCCGATTTTTCCGGATGATTCCATCCGGCTTGCCGTATTTACGGTATCGCCCCAGATATCATAGGAAAATTTTTTCTGTCCCACAACACCCGCAATCACCGAACCGGTATGGATCCCTATCCTGAGATCCCAGATATCGGTCTTGCTATCCTTCAGTCCTTTCATAAAATGCTGCATTTCCATAGCCGCCAGGATGACCTCGACAGGATTGGTAAGATTCTTTACAGGGATTCCACCGGCGGCCATATAGGCATCACCAATGGTCTTGATTTTTTCAATATTATATTTCTCTACCACGCTGTCGAAATGGAAATAAAAATGATCGAGTTCATCAATCAGCTTATCGGGATTCATCTGTTCGGCAATCTTTGTAAATCCTTCAATATCAGCAAACAGTACGGTGACCATTTTAAATTTACTGGAGGTGGCTTTTCCCCTGGATTTTAATTCATCTGCCGTTTTCTTGGGCAGGATATTGGCCAGCAGATTTTCGGTTTTTTCCTTTTCTTTAATCAGTGCTTCAGTTCTTTCCTGTATGATCTCTTCCAGCCGGAAATGTTCCTTGCCATGTTGTATGGACCGCCATTTCTGGTAGGCAATGAAAAATAAGATAAAAAGCAGCAAATAGAACATAATAGCATACCAGGAAATGTAAAATGGTGGTTTGATCCTGAATGAAAAGCTATCACTTTCAGATACCGAACCGTAGATATCCAGGCTCCTGACCTGTAGATTATACGTTCCCCAGCTTAGTCCCCTGAATTCAATGCTGGCATTCTCAATCCAATCTGACCAGTTCTGCTGCTGCCCGATTAATCGGTATTGGAACATGGGACTTGATTCAGTGCTGAAATCTGTCGACAGAAACACAAAACGGATCCTGTTCCTGGCATATGGAATGGAAACCCTCTTGTCTTCGTGTTGTTCAGCGAATGCCTCAGACTTGATAAAATCATAATTATATACAGAATCTTCCAGGAAGGTCACATTGATAATATGAGTGTGGAATACCGGCTTAATTGTACTGGCAAATGCAGGATCATGACGTAGAATACCGGACTGAGTGCCTATCCACATGACCAGGCCACTATCGGGATATAAACAGTTAATATGTTGCTTGTTCATCCGGCGATATTGTATTTCAGCTATATAGGTCTCATCCCTGCCTTCTTCCGGAAAATGGAGATTGATCCAGTAATCCCGGTTTGCATCCCGGACCATATGGCTGATCCTGAATAAGCCATCAATATGGGGAAAGGAAAAGATAGTATCCCTGATAAACTGGTCCTTTTTGTAGTTATACCTGAATAAACCTTCGAATCCTGAAAAGTATATTTGTCCCTCGACCGGGATCAGGTCAACATAAGCATCCGATTCTCCAAGTATTTTCTGGGTTGAATACTGTAGAAAATTGAGATCCCCTGGGCCATCAAAATGCTGATTCGACCGGTATACCTTTTGCTGTCGGGATGAAAGCCAGAGACATCCGTCTTCAGATTCCGCAATATCATATATTTCCATCATTACAGTATCCCTGTATATAATACTGTCTCCGCGAAAAATCATTAATTCCTGATCTGATCCTGCCAGCAAAAGGCCAGTTCGCACTGAATAATGAATTACGTTGATCCTGGATGCAATAATATTATCGAGTCCCCGATCAGATAATCTGTAGATTCCACCTGGAGTTAATGTGTACAGTGATTCAGTTGTTCCGATAATTTGCCGGCATTCTCCTTCAAGCTCAGGGATTCTGTTAAAATAACTCATACCCGGTATTCCGGAAGTGTCGGTGGCATGAACCAGGTAAAATAATCCATGGTTGGTCGCTGCATATAGGATCCCCTTATACCTGGTCAGGTCATTGACATTCCCTTTGAGTCCATTTCCATCATTAAAGAATGTGAATGCAGAAGGGAATTCGATGCGGCTCAGAGATTGGGGGTGAACCACCCAGAGATGATCCATGGCATCAATAAACAAACTGACAACATGGTTACTCGACAATCCATCTGTATTGGTGATATGTTTAATGACCCTTCCACTATGATCAGTTATGATCAATCCTCCCTTTTTGGTTCCCCAGGCCAGATGTCCGGTGGAAAGCCCGATGAGACAGGAATATTTTCTGGATGCCAGGAGTGAGTCCAGGTGGCTGAAACCTGCAGTGTTTCCCGAATTATCGGAGAAACGAGCCTGACCATTACGACCATCTACCATGATCCGGGTCCCGTTGAAGGTAAAAAGATCTGAAACATGTTCGACGGGCAAATCTCTTGCTTCAGTCAGGACTGACAACTGTCCATCTTCATAGTGATATATTCCTTCATTCTTACCATATACCAGTATCCCAGATTCTGATTGGAAGATTTCATTAGCCTGAAATGGCAGATCTATTTTTTCGGGCAGATCTCCTTCCCAGGTGAATATTCTTTTCCGTGTCAGTACATATAATGTACCCTCAGATCCCAGGACCCTGTGGATTGAATCACCTTTTTCAAAAAGTGTATATCCGTCAAGGTTGATCCCGTCAAACTCGCTTGTTCCATCGGGGGCTTTGACCACGTAGCCAAACTTGTTTCTGGCAAAGCCAAAAATGCCCTGACTGGTTCTCGACAATATAAAATCCCCGGGGATATCCAGGTCATTCCAGAATGTACCATCAAAACGGAGAATGCCATTTTGTGATCCTAAATATAAAAATCCATTGTCATCCTGGGTAACCGAATTATAATGATTTACGTATGAGTATTGACCAGGATGGTAGGTTTGTATATAAGCCTGCCCAAGTTCTTGAAAATGAGTGGCAGATATTCTAAGGCCTGGATTGAGGCCAAGGATGATAGCTAAAAATGTGAAATTAAATTTTCTCGAAGTGTGAAGAAAATTCATAACTTGTGTTTCTGTCCATCAAATTTATGAAATGGATATGAATATTTAACGTTCTAAATATACAGCAAGCAAAATTTAATTTTAATAGAAAAATAATTATATGGAAGATCAAGCTAAAAAGAAACCCATACTGATTACTTGGGATTTTACCGAGAAGTCTGAATTTGCACTGCAGCATGGGGTCAATTTATGTAAAGAATTGCAAACCAAAATGGTAATGCTTCATATTGCAAAAACTGACAAAGAGGCAAGGGCTGCAAAGAAGAAAATGGATATTTTAGCCTCTGCCACACAGAACAAGAATGGAGTTGTTACCAGTGCAATGGCCCCTGTTGGTAACATTTTTTCAACGATCGCGGATATAGCCGAAGAGATTCATGCAGAAATGGTTATCATGGGAACACATGGAATGAAAGGCATGCAGAAACTGATGGGCAGCTGGGCACTCAAAGTGATCGCCGGATCAAAAGTTCCTTTCATTGTTGTTCAGGCTCCTCCGGCGTCGCATGGATTTAAGAAAATTGTCTTTCCATTGGATTTCAGAAGTGAGAATAAAGAAAAGATCCAATGGATTTATTATATAGGAAGATTGTACAACTCCATGTTTTACATCATCAAAGAGAGGGTTACCGATCGCAAGTTTAAGAGAGGCATTCATTCGAACCTGCTCTACACCGAGAAATTCCTAAGAAGCAATAACATCGTTTATGAGATCCATTCCTCTTTGGGGAAAAAGGATTTCACTACGGAAACCCTTGATTTTGCTGATCAGAATGAAGCTGACCTCCTGCTTGTCATGACTACCAGGAATATAGGCATTGCAGACTATGTTCTTGGTGCCAATGAGCAAAGGATCATTGCAAATCCCTCAGGGATACCAGTAATGTGTATCACTCCTCGCCCGGTAAAAATGAGTGGTGGTTTCAGTGCTTCTGGCGGATAGGATGCAGGAACTTGTTTTTGCGACACATAATGAACACAAGGCCCGTGAAATCCAGGCCATTCTATCTCACGAATACCGAGTACTCAGTCTCGATGATGTAAAATTTCAGGACCCTGTCCCCGAGAATCAGAACAGCCTGGAAGGAAACGCTTCTCAGAAAGCAAGATTTATTCATCACAGGTTAGGGAAAGATTGTTTTGCCGATGATACAGGACTGGAAGTGGATTGTCTGAACGGGGCCCCCGGTGTATATTCTGCCAGGTATGCTGATCTGACAGATGAAAGAAAAGCCGATGAACCTGCATCAGTAGCGAACATCAGGAAGTTACTGGCTCAGATGTATGGAGAAACAAATCGAAATGCACGGTTCAGGACAATCATCGCACTTATTCTTGACGGGAAAGAGTATATTTTTGAAGGCATAGTTGAAGGGGTAATTCTGGAGGGGAGAAAAGGATCGGGTGGATTTGGTTATGATCCGGTTTTTCTTCCATCAGGCTACACTGACACATTTGCAGAAATGTCGCCGGAGCAAAAAAACATCATCAGCCACAGGGCACTTGCAGTGTTAAAACTAGTTACATTTCTGAAGAAATACAGACCTGGATAAAATATCTTTCGGTTTTATCCGTACTAAATCCATTAATCAATGTTTGTTTTTCATCATCCGGATATGTTCAGGTCAATCAGGTTAAGTATAATATTGTTAATAGGGCTGGCAACCAATACTTTATCTGCCCAGATGGCCATAGGTGCTTGGGAAACACATCTTTCTTATAATGAAGCGAGACAGGTTGCTGATGGTATTGACAGGATATACTGTGGCACAAAAAACGGATTGTTTTATTATCACAGAAAAGACAATACCATTCAGATCATAACAAGGGTTGAAGGCCTTTCAGACCTTGAGATCAATACAATCAATTTTTCACGGGATCAAAACACTTTGCTGATCGGTTATGCGAATGCCAATATAGATATTATAGAAGGGACGGACATTCATAATATACCGGATATTAAACGGGAACAGATAACAGGGAATAAGACCATCCACAACATCCTTTTCATCAATGAATATGCATACCTTTCCTGTGGTTTTGGCATAGTGGTGATCAATCTTCCCAAAAAGGAAATAAAGGATACCTATTATATTGGGGAAAACGGAGGGTTGATCAATGTATATGACATGGCCTTCGACGGCACCTGGTTATATGCAGGTACGGAAAATGGAATTTACCGGGCAGATATCAACAATCCCAACCTGATCGATTTTAATAATTGGTCGAGGATTACGGATATTCCAAATGCAGATGGCAAATTCACCTCTGTTTGCTGGTTCGGGGATAAACTTTATGCCAATTTCAGGCCTGAAACAGGATCAGTTGACAATTTATATTACTATGAGAACGGTTTCTGGCAACAATTCCAGGCCATAGAGAGCAGCACTTACCATCATGTGGGCAAAAGTCATGACCGTTTGCTGGTTGTATCCAGCAAATATGTTGGTGTCTATGATGCGGACAATCAAAAGATACGGAACCTGTTTGCGAACCGTCCCAGACATGCCGTTCTGGATGATGACAATATCCTCTGGGCAGCTGACGGACAGGAAGGAATGCATATCAGTCCGAATGAATGGTCAAGGGAAACAGTTTTGCCCAACGGTCCATTGAGCAAGAATGCCGTATCCATTGGCATTGCGGATGATATCGTCTACACAGTGGCGGGGAGTGTAACAAGCGGGTGGAACAATACATGGAATCATGCCCAACTTAATACCCTGCAGGGGAGTCTCTGGACCGGGACCAGCACAGTGGATTACCGGGACCTGATCAACCTTGCAATCGATCCGGCTGACAAGCACCATGTTTTTGCTGCCTCCTGGGGATATGGATTGCTGGAATATAGGAACGGTGAGCTGGTTGAAGCTTATAATGAAACAAACAGTTCACTTCAGACTTTCATCCAGAATGAAGATTATTACCGCCTCGGAGGTGTTGTGTTCGACGGGGCAGGGAACCTGTGGGTTACCAACTCCAATGTACCCGAACCCATTTCAGTCAGGAAGCCTGATGGCGAATGGAAAAGTTACGACCTAAATGGGAAACTCAAGGTCAATGCTCTAAGCCGGATCATCAACACCCAATATAACCATCACTGGGTACTATGTGCACAGGGAAGAGGATTGTTTGCCTTTAATATGAACGGTACCCTGGAGGATGAATCAGATGACAGTTATGAGAAATTTGATGTGGTCGATGCCAATAACAAGATCATTAGCAACAGTGTTTTTTCTTTTGCAGAGGACCATGACGGGAATATCTGGGTAGGGACCGATAAGGGTGTTGTTGTGTATTACAGTCCCACCCGGGTTTTCGGTGAGGATCTTTTCTACGGACAGCAGATCATCGTACCCCGTGATGACGGTACTGGTCTTGCCGATATTTTGCTGGGAACAGAAAAAGTGACCGCAATTGCTGTTGACGGTGCCAACAGAAAATGGGTGGGTACGGCAAAGGCAGGCGTATTTCTTTTTTCTGACGATGGACTTGAAACCATTCATCATTTCACCACTGATAACAGTCCCCTGCTATCCGACAACATCCTGGAAATTGCCATTGATGGTAAGAATGGCACAATTTATTTTGGCACAGAGAAAGGATTGATCTCGTATAAAAGTACAGCCATTGATGGCAAGGACAATTTCGGCAATGTCTATGTTTATCCCAATCCTGTCAGGGAGGATTACCAGGGGGAAATTGTGGTCACCGGCCTGGTCGGAAATGTGAATGTAAAAATCACCGATATCAATGGGAATATCGTATTTGAGACCACGGCACTGGGTGGACAGGCAATCTGGGATGGCCGTACTTTTTCAGGTAACCGTGTTCGCACTGGGATTTATCTGATCTTCTGCACTAATGAGGATGGTTCACAGACCCACATTACCAAACTGCTGGTGATAAACTGATTTTTATGCTACATACCTTAAGAGGCGTAGTTTTGCATCATATCAGGTACAAAGAAAGCAGCGCCATTGTATACATCTATACTGACCTGTTCGGAAGACAGGCTTACCTGGCGAATAGTACCAAAGGGAAGAAAGCGAAATTCCGGAGCAATCTTCTGCAACCTCTTTCGATGCTTGAAATTGAAGCCTACCATAGGGAAAGACGTGAGCTCCAACGGCTGAAAGAGATAAGAAACTATATTCCCTACCTAAGCATTCCTGTTGATCCGTATAAGAGCGGCCAGGCCATGTTCCTTGCGGAAATCCTGTATAAGGTATTACGTGAAGAAGAACCAAATCCGGATTTGTATGAATTCCTGGAGCATAGCCTGCAATTCCTGGATGTAGCGGAGCAGCATACCGTTAATTTCCATCTATTGTTCCTCGTTCAGCTTACAAGGTATCTGGGATTTTATCCTGACAACCAGTATGGGGAGAGCAGCTACCTGTTCGATATGAGAAACGGGCAGTTTAAGGAGGCAATAAACCTGCACCCGGATTTCTTTGACGAATCGTCTTCAGCAGTGCTGAATGTATTGATGGATACGAAATTCGAAAGTCTCAAGGGCATGAAAATCAACCACGAAGAAAGGGTAAGGTTCCTGGATTTTCTGATGGATTTCTACAGCCTGCATGTAAGCGGTTTTGGTAAGGTTAGGTCCCTCGCCGTACTGAATGAGATATTCCGGTTATAAGACGCTTATTCCGGGAATCTGATATTTCATTAAAAAACTCCAAACTTTTTGCGATCTCCTACGTAGAAATCCTTGATTTTTAGTTGGTAAGGATAGGGAAAAACGTGTTGGACAGGATTTTTAATTTAAGGGTAGAAAAACTTATCGCCAGGTGCAACCTCCAGGGAGGAAATCTGGTCGTAATATATACATGTAGATTATCACGGTCAGATTGCCTGCAGTAGCGGCATTTCAGGCCCATTTTATATTTTAGAATTTCCGTCGATCTTAAAAAAAAAAGATACAAGATCGAATGGAAATTTTATTGTTTATAACCAAATGAAAACAACCAAGCTGCACCGAACTGAATGACTTTCGTCCAAGATAAAATATTGAAAGACTTTAAATTGCTTTCCCTTAGGAGAATACTTTTATTACTCCTTGTTCTTTCAATGCCATTTTATGTCACAGCCCAGACAGTTATCTGGCAGGAGATATTCAGTGGTGATGTTGGCGCAGGCGCCACGATTGATGCCGGAGCCACGGCATGGACTATTTATCCTACAGGTCAACCATTGAAGGGAACCGGATCTTTTGATGTTCAGAATAGCCGCTTTGAAGGAATCGATCTTATGGAGAATGACGGTGGAGCAAACTATATGGTTTGGGAATCCGAAGCCATCTCTATCGCAGGTTATGAATCGATAATTATCAGTTTTGACGTCATTGTGACGCTTACAGGTTTTGAGCCTGATCAGGATACCATCCGGGCTACCTATGAGATTGATGGTGGAACCGAGGTTGAATTCTACATGGAAGCCGGTACCCCAACCGCAGGTACCAAATCCATTGGTGGCCTCACAGGGAACACTATAATCATCAGGATTTATTGCCGTAACACGTTTACTGATGAAATTCATATTTTCGACAATGTCACAGTTGCAGAGCCCGCTCCATTATATTCACGGGCCGATGGAGACTGGAATAATACAAATACCTGGTCATACACCCAGGGAGGAATATCCTGTGGATGTACACCTGATAGTTCATTTATGGTGAATATTGTTGATGGGTATACAGTGAATATGAATGTTTCCGATAGTGCCTTTGGCATTGATGTTGATAACGGAATACTACTGTGGACTGGCTCAAATACTCTTGATATTTTTGGAGGGGACGTAACCAATCGTGCCACTGGAAACATGGACATGAACGGGCAGAATGCCGTGCTTCAGTTTGCTGAGAACAACTCGATCAATCAGTTGGTGAATGATGGCATCTTTACAATTAATGACATTAATTTATATAATGATGGTGGGAGTCTGAATATTACCGGATCAGCAGATATCACCGTCACAAACAATTTTGACCTTATTAACAGCAATATAACTGTAACAAATAACAATACAGCTACACTTGATATCCAGCATGATTTAAAATTAACCGGGAACACTGGAACTTTCACGAATAACGAGACAATCGATGTTGGCAATAATTTCAGTCTTGATGGTATAGATTGTAATTATAATAATAATGGACCTCTAAATGTCACGAACGACCTAAATCTTAAGGGTAATAATTCAATCTTGACAAATAGCGATGCCATCACCGTATCAGATCGTATCCAATTCCAGGAAAGCAATTGTACAGTAGTAAATAATGGCCTTATCGATGTTGCTTTCAATCTGAGGGCCGGGACAGACAAAACCGGGAATGTGTTTACAAATAATGCTGCTGGGACAACAACTATTGGAGGCGATTTCAGTTTCCGCAATACCGATGTTACCATAAGCAATTATGGGATATTTAATCTGGATGGTGTATTTATAAACGGAGAAATTGATAATGGTAGTTTTTTCTATAACTATGCCGGGGCTACATGGAATTATGGAGGGGCTACATATGACCCGGATGTTCAGCTGTATTGTAATTATGATGCCAATACATTTAACTATAATGGTGCTGGTGCACAGGACATAATAACTCCCCAAGACGCATACTGGCATCTGACTCTTTCAAATTCAGGTATTAAGGAAAGCCAAGCAAACCTTGATATTAACGGGGATCTGACCATCAGTGGAACTGCTAATTTTGATATTGGCACGAACAGCAGCGATATTACTGTTGCCGGTGACTGGTCAAACGGAGGGACTTTCACAGAGGGAACCCGCAACGTTACGTTTGATGGTAATGATAGCCAAACATTTACTACAGGTGAAACTTTCTATGATCTGACCATTAACAATTCAGGTGCAGGATTGACATTCAGTAATGGGAATGTTATCGTTTCCAATATACTTGGCATGATCCAGGGTAATATTGATGCTGGCACCTACAGGTTGACACTGGGAACCGGAACCGGGAATGTGGGTACATTATCACATACTTCCGGCACTGTTATTGGGGAATTTGAGAGATGGATTGACGGTCCAGGTTTGAAACTTTTTCCCATTGGAACATCCAGTAATTATTGCCCTGCAATAATAGCACTTCAGAATATAGTTACACTAGGGTCTTTAATTGGTCAATTCGTTAGTTCTGATCCGTTAAATGCTGGTTTACCATTAGTTGATGGTGGAATTAATGTTGTAAATACATTTACGGAGGGATACTGGTCATTAACGGAGGACAATTCTTTAAATTGTGATAATTATGATCTTGGGCTTAAAGCGAGCGGGTTTATTAGTTACCAATTAGTAGCGGCAACTAGGTTACTTACCAGGCCAAACAGCAGCAGTGATTGGATCGCAGAGGGATCTCACGTTGATGCTGTTGGTGATACCATTAAAAGAACCGGGATAAATACCCTGAGTGCAGAATATGCGGCAGGA
>JAZGGT010000617.1:0-2656 GCA_036480555.1 Bacteroidales bacterium
AAGTATATAAAAAACCCCGTCCTTCATCATTTCAAAGGGTGGGGGGGGTTGTTTCAGTGTATTTTATGCGATCAGTCAGCTCATTTTGGCGAGTGCATTCTTGAGGCGTTTCATCGCCTCCTCCAGGTTCTCATCTGAATTGGCAAAAGAGATCCTGATGCAGTCCGGGGCACCGAAAGCGGACCTTGGAACGGTTGCAATATGACCTGATTCCAGCAAATACATGCAAAGGTCACCGGAGTCTTTAATTTCCTGACCTTCGACTGACTTTCCAAAATACTGGCTCATATCCGGGAATACATAGAAAGCACCCTCGGGCACAGAGCACTTTACGCCATCGATGGTATCGAGATGCCCCAGTATCAGGTCCCTCCGGCGCTTGAAGGCTTTGTTCATTTCCTGTGTTGGACCTTGATCTCCGGTCAATGCCGTGATGGAAGCAATCTGGGCAACAGCCGTGGCACCGGATGTAAATTGTCCCTGCAGTTTTGTTACCGCCTTGGCAATCCAGAGGGGTGCTGCGATATAACCAAGTCTCCAGCCGGTCATGGCATAAGCTTTGGACACACCATTTACCAGGACAACCCTGTCCTTGACATTGCTGAACTGGGCAATGCTTTCATGTTTGCCTATATAATTGATATGCTCATAGATCTCATCAGAGATGATGATGATACGTTCATGCTGGGCCAGCACATCGGCAATGGCTTCCAGTTCATCCTTTGAATAAACGCTTCCTGTAGGATTGGAAGGAGAGCAAAGCATAATAGCCCGGGTTTTGGGAGTGATTGCATTTTTCACCTGTTCAGGAGTTACTTTGAAATCATCTTCAATTACCGTATCCAGAATGACATTGGTACCTTCAGAGATCTTAACCTGTTCTGCATAGCTTACCCAGTAAGGGGCCGGTATAATTACCTCATCTCCCTCATTGATGATGCATAGCAAAACATTTACGATACTGTGTTTGGCGCCATTTGAAACTGTGATCTGATCAGCTGTGTAATCAAGTCCGTTCTGTTTCTTCAGTTTGTCAACAATGGCATTACGCAATGCCGGATAACCCGCAACGGGAGGGTAAAAAGAATAATTATCATCAATCGCCTTTTTCGCTGCCGCTTTAATGTGATCTGGCATATTGAAATCCGGTTCCCCAACACTTAAATTGATTACATCGATTCCCTGGGCCTGAAGATCTTTGCTTTTTTGGTTCATGGCTATTGTTGCCGAAGCAGACAATTTTGCCAAACGATCAGATACCTGTTCCATAAAATATAAAAATTAATAGATTAAAACTAAATTGATTGATTTAATATGAATTTCCAAAAATACGCTTTTCATTATAATTTAATTAATATTGTATTAAAGATTATTGTAAAAAATTATCAACATGGAAATCTTCCTGGAATTGCTAAAATACACCCTCCCTGCGCTGGTGGTGTTTGCGACTGCCTATGTCATGTTTCAGGGATTTCTGAGGCAGGAAGAGAACAGGGTCCGTAAAGAAATATCAGACAGGAACCGGAAGACTGTTTTGCCCATCCGTCTGCAAGCCTATGAAAGGTTGGCCCTGCTGTTGGAAAGGATCTCCCCTGAATCTATCGTCATGCGGGTCAACAAACCGGGGATGACCGCAAAGCAATTACATTCAGAATTGCTCACCTCTATCCGTACCGAGTTTGATCATAATATGTCCCAACAGGTCTATATAAGCAATGAGGCGTGGAAAATGATCATCAGTGCAAGGGCCAATGTCATCAGTCTGATCAACATAGCTGGAGAACAGGTAAAAGATGAGGCTACTGCCCTGACCCTCAGCCAACAAATCTTTGAACAGGCCGTTCAGCTCACAAGCCCCCCCATCACCCAGGCCATGGAATTTCTCAAGAAGGAAATGGAACAGTTTTATTAAAATTACTTCCCTAATTTCTCTACAATCTCCTCAAAATCTGCTTCCCACATGGTTCCTTCGGGACGTACTTTAACCGCTTCATCAGTGAGATAAGATATCCATTTCCCATCAGGTGACCAGCCGAGGCCATATTTTTCTGTATTATCATCTGGAGCGAGTTCGGTTACTCTTCCACCCCCAGCTGGAATCATAAATAACCGGTCCTCTTCTCCTGTTTTATAGCCGATGAAAGCAAGATGTTTCCCATCCGGACTCCATTTGGGAGTAGTCAAATCATCAATATCCAGATCATTTTGATTAACGATATGCCTGATTGTCTTACCATCAAGGGTAATAATTGAAATATTCCCCTCGGAGTAAACGGTAAATTCTTCACTGCTAGGTGACCATTTGGCAGTTTTGCAATCATCCAGCACCATTGTTGATTTACCTCCTGATGCAGGAACTACATGTAGGCTACGTTTCGTCTTTGCATCAACATGATAAGATATCATTTTCCCATCTGGCGACCATTTTATCCATCTTTCTTCTTCCGGGGTATCAGTGATCTGGGTTGGTTTGCCTCCTGATAATGGTACAACCCAGATTTCGTCTTCATGGACCAATGCCAGATTGTTCCCATCAGGGGACCACGAAAAAACTACGTTATACGCGCCGTCAGACCATCCCTTGAAAACCAGGTCAGCCGGACCTGTTGTTCGAGCATCCTTTACAGAGATTGGCACAACATAAAGATCCTTTCTA
>JAZGGT010000618.1:0-4646 GCA_036480555.1 Bacteroidales bacterium
TGCATCTGTATTCCTGCACCCCGAATTGAAGGGCAAACGCCTGGCTGTGATAAGCCATGCAGGGGGACCTGCGGTGATGCTTACAGATGCCCTGTCGGAAAGGGGATTGGAAGTACCTCCTCTCACCGGACCCGCAGCAGATAAGTTGCTTGAGAAGTTACATCCCGGTTCATCCGTGGCGAACCCGATTGATTTTCTGGCGACGGGGACTGCAGAACAACTGGGGGCTATCATCGACTTTTGTGAGCATGAATGCGAAGAGATAGATGGCATGATCGTGATATTCGGTAGTCCCGGCCTCTTCAGCGTACATGATGTTTATCTGCTGCTGCATGAGAAAATGTTAACCTGCAGGAAACCTATATTTCCCGTTCTGCCTTCCGTAGTAAATGAGAAGGATGAAATTGAGGAATTTCTCTCATACGGGAGGATCAACTTTCCGGATGAAGTGAGCCTGGGAAAATCCCTGGCCAGGATTTACCATACTCCTCGTTTTAATACCCTGGATGAGGTAAGTTCGGAGCTTGAGAACAATGGTATCAGGAATGTGATAGATGCTGCAGGAAACGGTTATTTGTCCCCCGCCGGGGTACAGGCCCTGCTTGATGCTGCCGGCATCCCGAGGGTAGACGAGGCTGTGGTGGCAAGCAGGGTAGATGCTGTACTGAAAGCTGAGGAATTTGGATTTCCCGTGGTTATGAAAGTGGTTGGTCCCCTGCATAAATCAGATATCGGGGGTGTTACACTTGATGTACGGGATACTGCCCGGATCAGTTTGGAGTTCGAGAGGATGATGCAGCTGGAGGGAGTAACATCCGTTATGATCCAGCCTATGCTTTCGGGGACTGAATTGTTTGCCGGGGTGAAACTGGAAGAGAAATTCGGACATCTCATCCTTTGTGGAATGGGGGGGATATTTGTAGAGGCAATGAAGGATGTTAACGCGGGACTTGCACCCCTTGCGGCAGGTGAGGCAGCATATATGATCAAAAGCCTGCGGGGCTATACGGTCCTTGAAGGGATCCGGGGACAGGAGGGCATTGATATACAGGCCTATATTGACATCCTGTACAGATTGTCACAACTGGTAACCATTGCCCCGGAGATCACTGAGATAGATTTGAATCCCCTGCTGGGAACGAAAGCAGGGATTTTGGCTGTGGATGCCAGAATCAACATAATACAGAAAGAACCATGAGCAGAGAAACCCCCATCGATTACAATATAGTTACTTCCAAGATAAATGAACTGGGTATATGTGACCTCGGCCTCGCCAAGATCCGGGAAATTGTGAAAGTGGTTAACGAGATTGAATCAGCCACCGGCGATAAGTATATCCGGATGGAAATGGGGGTACCCGGACTGGAACCGGCCAGTGTTGGGATAGAAGCTGAGATCAGGGCACTTGAAAATGGCGTGGCCTCAAAATATGCAAATATGGAAGGCGTCGCCGAACTGAAGCAGGAAATATCAAGGTTCTGTAAATTATTCCTGGACCTGGATGTAGCTCCTGCCTCCTGTGTACCCACAGTGGGGAGCATGCAGGGAAGCATTGCAGCTTTCCTGGTGGCCAACCGCAACGACCGGCACAGGGAGGGCACGCTCTTTCTGGACCCGGGCTTTCCGGTACAGAAACAGCAATGCATCGTGCTCGGGCATTCCTACCGTACCTTCGATGTATACCAGTACAGGGGAAAAAAACTCAGGGATAAAATGAGGGAATCACTTGATTCGGGACTGGTTTCCAGTATCTTGTACTCCAATCCCAACAACCCCTCCTGGATCTGTTTTACCGAGGAGGAATTAAAGATCATCGGAGACCTGGCAAATGAATATGATGTGATCGTGATCGAGGACCTGGCCTATTTTGGTATGGATTTCAGGAAGGATGTGTCTGAACCCGGCAAGCCCCCGTTCCAGTCCACCGTCGCAAAATACACCCGGAATTACCTGCTCCTTATTTCCAGTTCCAAGACATTCAGTTACGCGGGACAGCGGATCGGTATGATGGTCATGTCAGATTTTATTTTTAACAGGAGATATCCTGATCTATTGCGCTATTATACCTCTGACAGGTTCGGTCATTCCATGATATTCGGGGCCTTGTATGCCCTGTCTGCAGGGGCCAGCCATTCTGCCCAGTATGCTGTGGCGGCCATCCTTAAAGCTGCCAATGACGGGGAATTCAACATCGTGGACGAGGTTCGTGAATACGGGGAACGGGCCAGGATCATGAAGGAATTATTTACCCGAAACGGTTTCAGCATCGTATACGACAAGGATATCGACAAACCCCTGGCAGATGGATTTTATTTTACCTTCAGCTATCCCGGCTTTACAGGCGCCAGACTGCTCAGGGAACTTTTGTATTACGGGATCAGTGCCATTACCCTCGAGATCACCGGAAGTGAAAGGAAAGAGGGATTACGTGCCTGTGTCTCACAGGTTGGTCTTGACAAAATGTCCCTGTTAGAGAAGCGTTTACGGAGGTTCATGAAGGATCACCCTGTTGAAAAACAGGCATGAACTGATAATAATCATACAGGGCTGGATGAGGACTATTAATTAGAATTATTATTTTAGCTAATTCTTTAGTAATAAAATATATCTCATATGGCTAAGCAACGAGGTGCGATTGTTGTTGATGTTGAGCGTTGCAAGGGCTGTGAACTCTGCATAGAGGCATGTCCTACCAGCGTACTCCGGATGGAAAGAAAAGTGAACGGAAAAGGCTATCATTTTGCCTATATGGAAAATCCAGGGGACTGTACCGGGTGTGACAATTGTGCCATCGTATGTCCTGATAGTGTGATCACCGTTTACCGGGTCAAGGTAGAAGTCTAGGGATATTAACATTTCAGCATGAAGAAAGAATTTCGTTTATTAAAAGGAAATGAGGCCGTTGCAGAAGCCGCCATCAGGGCTGGTGCGGATGCTTATTTTGGATATCCGATAACCCCGCAATCAGAAGTGCTGGAGTACCTGATGCTGGAAAAACCTGAAGAAAGGACCGGCATGGTCGTTCTACAGGCAGAAAGTGAGCTGGCTGCCATTAACATGGTATTCGGAGCAGCCGGAGCGGGCCGGCGCGTGATCACTTCTTCTTCCAGTCCGGGTATATCACTGTTTCAGGAAGGCATTTCCTATATTGCCAGTGCTGAGCTTCCCTGTGTAATTGTCAACGTGGTCAGGGGCGGACCCGGACTCGGGACCATACAGCCTTCCCAGGCAGATTATTTCCAGGCTACAAAGGGAGGGGGACATGGTGATTATCATATGCTGGTACTGGCCCCGGCTTTTGTGCAGGAAATGGCAGACTTCGTCCCCCTGGGATTTAAGCTCGCTTTCAAATACCGTAGTCCTGTGATGTTACTGACTGATGGACTGATAGGGCAGATGATGGAAAAGGTGGAGCTCTTTGAGCAGATCCCCAGGGCCACGGAATTTGACCAGGATTGGGTGGCCACAGGAAAGACTCCCGACCGGGAGCGGAACGTCATTACTTCGCTTGACCTGCAGGCTGACCAGATGGAAAAACGGAACCACAGGCTGCAGGCCAAATACAAAAAAATGCAGGAAGAAGAAGTGAGGTTCGAAGAGATCGCCTGTGAGGATGCGGAATACCTCATGGTTGCTTATGGATCCAGTGCCAGGATATGCCAGAAGACAGTACAGCTGGCCAGGGACAGGGGGATCAAAGCAGGACTCCTCAGGCCGATCACCCTCTATCCTTTCCCGAGCAGTTATTTACAGGCAAAGGCTGAAAAGGTGAAAGGGATCCTCTCTGTTGAGATGAATGCCGGCCAGATGATTGAAGATGTGAGGCTGGCCGTGAACGGCAAGATCCCTGTTGAACATTACGGGCGTTTCGGTGGCATGGTCCACTCCCCGAATGAAGTTATGGAAGCCCTTGAAGAAAAAATAATTAAAACATGAGCATACAGGTTAAAAGTATGGATGTAAAAGATATCATCAAAAAGGAAAATCTGGTTTACAAAAAAAGCCCTTTAATGACCGATAATGTGCTGTCCTATTGTCCGGGTTGCGGACATGGGACCGTTCACAATATCATTGCAGAAGTCATCGAGGAGCTCGGGATCCAGTCCCAGACCATCGCTGTGGCACCTGTTGGCTGTTCAGTCCTGGCCTATGAATTCATTAACATCGACTGGTTGCAGGCCGCCCATGGAAGGGCCCCGGCTGTTGCAACCGGACTGAAACGTGTGATGCCGGATAAATATATTTTTACCTACCAGGGGGACGGTGACCTGGCCGCCATAGGTACCGGTGAGACCATACACGCCTGCAACCGTGGCGAACATATCACCATGATATTTATCAATAACGGTATATATGGGATGACCGGGGGACAAATGGCCCCAACCACGCTTGAGGGGATGGTTTCTTCCACATCGCCTTATGGCCGTGAGGTCAGCACCATGGGGAATCCCATAAAAATTACCGAACTGGTGGCCCAGCTTCCCGGCACCTATTATGTGACCCGGCAGGCTGTTCACAAGCCGGGCAATGTAAGGAAAACCAAAAAAGCCATCCGGAAAGCCTTTGAGAACCAAACATTAAAAAAAGGAGTATCACTTGTAGAGGTGGTATCGAACTGCAACTCCGGATGGAGGATGTCCCCTGTC
>JAZGGT010000619.1:0-2162 GCA_036480555.1 Bacteroidales bacterium
GATCCATCAGCCGGGGAAACAGACCCTCTTAACCCTGATACAGATGGCGATGGAATTAATGACGGAACAGAGAGTGGTCTCACAGCACCAGAAACCGGAGATACAGACTTATCAGCCGGAAATTTCATCCCGGATGATGATCCATCTACTACTACCGATCCAACTAACCCTGATACAGACGGTGATGGGATGCCGGATGGCTGGGAGGTTACTAATGGTCTGAACCCATTAGTAGATGATAGCGGTGGAGATATAGATGGTGATGGAACTTCAAACCTGCAGGAATACCTTGATGGTACAGATCCGACCATATTCAATTTCAGCATTACCAATATCACACAGGACTGGAAGGTTACTGACCATATTACAATAGAATGGGAAAGCGTATCAGATCTAGAATACCAAATTGCTTTAAAGGATGATTATATGGATGCCTTTAGTGTTGTGGATGCAGTTACTGCATCAGGAGAGAGCACATCATGGACAGATGATGGCTCTATGACAGGCACACATCCTTCAGCAGTACATCAAAGGTATTACAAGGTTATTCAAGATGGAGTTGATTCACAAAACGTTGTGGGCATGTTCAGGGTTACTGTCCAGGATGGTATGAACCTCATATCGCTTCCGTTGATACCATTCAGTACGACCCTTGCAGATTGTATAGGTATTCAGACTACAGGGGCAGACAACGAGGGTGCCTCAGACAGGATCTGGGTATGGAACGGTACAAATTATGAATTTGCCTGGCAGGTAGGCGAAACAGGAACTGATTTTGATGGTCAATGGTTCACGGGCAATATTCCGACAACTATAACCCTGGGCGCTGATCAGGGTGCCTGGGTGCAGATAAGACCTGGTTACGGGCCGGTAGACCTTTACCTTCTGGGTGAAGTATCTACGACAAACAGGACGATACCTGTCAACGTGGGAATGAATCTTATCGGAACGAGCTATCCGGTACCAGTATTGTTGACGGACAATAACCTGTGGGAAAGTGGTCTTTCCGGTGCTGACAACGAAGGAGATGCGGATAGGATTTGGAGCTGGGATACTGACCATAATGAATTTTTCTGGCTGGTAGACGGCGTAAATGAGCAATTCGATGGCCAGTGGTTTATGGGTAATGATCCTGTTGAACGCAGTCTTGAGGCAGGCAGAGGGTACTGGATAGAGAGAAAAGAAGGACGCCCTACTTTCGATTGGAATTACCTTGGACCTTAATGAACAGAAGCAAAGTTTAGTCGCAGCCGTAAGCCACACACAATTATCGGTAAGAATGGCTTTCGGCCATGATAAATAATCATTCTTTGCTATCTGTAGTGTCCTGAAAGGGCATGAGGGTTTGTAATGCACTGAAAAATTTTAATAACTTATAAAACTCTGACAATAAATGATATTTAGAAGAACCAGGAGGTAAAGTCAAAATGTTGATAAGATCGTTTTATAAAAGGAAGTTGTTAATAATTATGCTGGTTTTATTTGGAATGTATTCTGCCTTTGGATATGCAGATGCAGGTACATTTAGTACCGGCGGTAGGGTATTGAATGCAGATGGTGTGACCCCGCTTCCCGGAACTGGTCTGAAAGGAAAGGATTCTGCAGATCCGGATCAGCCATACGGATACATTCAATGTATCTATGCCGGGGCCGATGACGCCATAGATCCACCAAATGCCGATGGCACTACAACAGGCGACGATGTATTGCTTGAGACTGCCGAATTTCCGGGGCAGTTTTTTACTGCCGTGGGTGAAGGCTTTCCATTTAGTCCGCAGGGGCGATTTTCTGAGGACTTTACCTATTCTCTGAGTATTGGTGCTATGATCTATTGCAGGGCATGGAACGGCACCTCACCGCCTGTGTCCACTTCGTATGGTGATTCCGCGCTGTATACATTGGATAATGCAATTTTTGCCATGAATGATTTTGGGACGTGGTCAACCGACTAGTTGATATCTGGTCATATGGATTTTGTTCACATAGAGTATATATTTTAACATTATTCTAATCTAATGATTGAGAAGGATGATTGGTATGAGATCAGGTAAACTATTCTTTTGTATATTTGTCTTAATGGTGGCTTTCATGGTAAGGGATACGGCTGCCTGGGCGCAAGAAGGTCCAGATATGTTGACTATGCTTGTAGATGGGGCTGGTGA
>JAZGGT010000620.1:0-4188 GCA_036480555.1 Bacteroidales bacterium
CTCGATCCGGGACCGATCCTGGCCGTATACCGATAAAGGATTTACGGTTAGCCCTGTTGCACCCTCATAACCATGAACAGGCAAATGATGCGTATGACATTTCCTTTCCGGTAATTCACCGACCATAACAGCATAGTCAACCGCATCCTCGGCCATTTTCCGGTAAGTGGTCCATTTCCCCCCTATCACAGAGATCAGTCCTGATACAGAAACCAACACTTTATGATGTCTGGATATTTCCTTGGTAGACGTTTCATCATCCCCGGAAGCAGCCAGCGGGCGCAATCCTGCAAAAACGCTTAGCACATCCTCCCGGTTCGGATCAATAGCAAGATACTTACCTGCTGTCTTCAATACGAAATCAATTTCTTCTTCGAGCGGCTTCGGCTCTAGGGATGTATCGTCAACAAGGGTATCGGTGGTCCCGATTACAACCTTATTATACCATGGAACCGCAAACATGACTCGTCCGTCACTGGTCTGGGGAACCATGATGGCATGTCTTCCCTGGAGGAACTTACTGCTCAATACCAGGTGAATACCCTGGCTCGGCCTGATCATATTCACTGCTTCAGGATCATCCATCCTCAGAATGTGATCCGCGAATACACCCGTTGCATTGACTACTGCTTTAGCCGGGATTCGAAATTCTTCCCCTGTTTCCTGATCTACTGCAAGTACACCCGATACCAGGCCTTTTTCCTTCAAAAGTTCTGTGACCTTGATATAGTTTGCCACCATACCCTCATGATCTTCGCATGTCTGGGCCAGGCTGATCAACATGCGTGCATCATCGAATTGCCCGTCATGGTAAATTATACCTCCCTTCAATCCGTTTTTTTCGATAGTGGGAATTAGTTCAACGGTCTCCTCCCTGCTGATATGCCTGGAGGGGCCGAGTCCCAGTTTACCTGCCATCATATCATATACCTTCAGTCCCACGGTATAGAAAGGACCCTCCCACCAGTCATAGGCAGGAATCACAAAGGACTGGTTCCTGACCAGGTGAGGAGCATTCTGGAGCATCAGTCCCCTTTCCTTCAAAGCCTCAAACACCAGGGAAACATCCCCCTGCCTCAGGTACCTGACACCACCATGCACCAGTTTGGTGCTCCTGCTGGAAGTCCCCTTGCCAAAATCATGCTGTTCCAGCAACAGGGTCCTGAATCCTCTTGAAGCGGCATCGAGGGCAGTTCCAAGACCTGTTGCCCCGCCGCCGATGACTAAAACATCCCAGGTCTCGGCAGCAGCCCTGATTTCAGCTATGACATCGGATCTGTTTCTCATATTTCCATAATTACCATGCTGTTTCAGCCCTGGGATGATAAAACAGCGGAATGGTCATTGTATATAGTACAAGCAATGCCGAACCGATCCATTCCTGCCAGATCCCCCAGTGACGGAATGGTTCTCCAAGTGTATAGATCCAGATAACAAATGCGATCATGATGTATATGATCTGGCCCAGCCGTTTTACATCATACAAGCGCCTCAGGTAAAATGGTATCAAAACCAGCATGATGATGGCGGTTATCAGGGTTCCCCAATATTTGTAATCAGCCGGGATGATGCCCCCTATTAAGATATATGCAGCAACAATTTCAGAGGGTATCAGTTTTAACAATTTGGTCTTATAGTCCTGATCTGTTTTTACTTCTCTTGCCATGGCTATTTATGATTGATTATTTCCGTCTAATTTAAAGATAATTTAAACACAATTTTTCCAACTCGCCGGACGTATTAACGTATAAAGCCTTATCACCCCCCTAAATCTGAAATTATGAGATCAATTTCTACTTTTCTCAGGATTTTATTATTGATAATCAGCATTTTACTTACCAGCTCCCAGGAAAAAGCACAAGCCCAACAGGGACAAATTATTCCCACTGGTATACAACAGGGTAAATTCACAAAGGCTTACATGCTTGTCCTGGAAGCATCCGATGAACATTATCGCTCCACCGGCACATCAATGGATAAAGTACTTTTTCCTGATTACGGGGAACATTCAATATACTGGATTGGCGGCGGGGATCAGCAGGGTAATTTTGTCTTTCCTGATGAAATCCCCCAGGAATTTCAATATGTAATAACAAGCGCTTACCAGAACTACAACTGGCAGAATAATCCACATTTCTCCATCAACTTCCAGAAGCATCCAAAGAAGGTGGCCATCTATAAAAGTGCCTTCATGGCGGATAGCATTACCATCTCCTGGCAGGCATTGCAATTTATAAAACTCTTTGAGTCCTACCTGCCCGAAGATATATTCTACATTATCGATGAAGAGGAATTGGCTCAAACAGGACTCAATGAAAACACAGAACTTCTGATCATCCCGTCATTTACGGTTAAAGGAGAGGATTATACGTATTATATTGACAGTATCGTGGGACTCGGATATGATTTTAAATCAAATCTCGATGCTTTCCTGTCAGGGGGCGGTATGATATATACAGAAGGGAATGCCGCCAGTTTCCTGGAAAAGACCGGTTACCTGGAAAGTGGTACTATCGATTATTCCAACTATAAATATCCCGTAAACGAATTATTTAAATGCCAGGCTGTAGACCCTGGCCATCCGGTCAGTTTCAGCATGGACCCGACCGGTTCCTCGGTATATGGTAACCGTATACCACTGGTCAATGCATCAAATGTTACCTCCCTGGTTGCGCTGGAAGAGGACAGCCGGCCGGTAGTTTTCAGCCTGGAAGGGACCGATGCAAATGGTGGTACCCTCTTGTGTAATCTCGGTTTGCCGCTTGTAAAGGGGCTTGCAGACCTGGAAGCGGGAGACCGCCAATTGCAATGGACCCTGAATGCCGTCATGAATGCTTTTGCCAGGCCGGTGGATATTACCCGTGCTGTCAGGAATGAGCTGGCCGGGTATCTTTCTGCAGGACCCAATGCCATATCCTATGACAGGGTAGACACTTTTTCAGTGGAGATCCTGGTACGAAACCTGTCAGATGCTGCCATCCAGAATATCCAGCTGGCTGAGAAAATACAGCCATATTTCAGGTTTTTGAATGTGCTCAGCGGAGATGCCCATAATATCACGGACAACATGCTTACCTTCAATATCTCCAGCCTGGCTGCACACAGTGAACAAAAGATCATCTACCAGCTGATCACACCCGTACCGGACAGTGAGATCCATGAAGATGTTGATAAGTACCTGGCAGAAGAGACCTACATTACTCCTGCTTTCAATACCGGTACCTATACTATTGGTGGCAGGCTATTCACACAGCATAAAAGCATGGATTACGCAGACCTGCTATTTTCAGCACGGATCTTCGCCGATACCGACGTGAACTGGAAGAATTTCCTGGGACTCGATTACCAGCCTTTCAAGGTATTCATGATCATGGAAAACAAGGAGCGGACACCTGCAGAAGATGTGGTTTATACCCAGTATATCCCGAAAGATGTTCCCTTCTACTGGGTGGATCATTCAATCAATATCCCCATCCTGAAAACACCGGGAGGAAAATTTGTGGATCTGCTTCGAGGAAGCAACGTGGAGAGCATTCCGGATTACGATATGGACAGCGACGGGCATCCTGATGCCTGGCTGGATACAGCCTCCATCTTCCCCAAGGGATATACCATTGTTGAGGAAGAGGTTTACTGGGCCAATCCCTGGAATCACCTCAGGACAGGGGATGACAGCTTTGTGTTTGAGGATATTGATCGCGACGGACAGGTGGCGGTGGACACCGATGGGGACGGAGTTGTGGATATTGAGGAGCCCGGGGACAAGATCCGGGTATGGAAGGTTACCTGGGATGTGGGCAGGATGGCAGGATATGAGTACTACGATCCCTATTGCAGTTATGAGATCTGGGTGGACCCGCCCGACCTGGTACCACTGGCTGCCGGTGTGGGCCATGCATATGACTCACTGACCGGACCCTACCCGGGCATGTTTTATCCCAATACTCCTGATATCAACACTGCTGATTTGAATGATACTGCCTGGTCCCACTGGATGCTGAGGGATGGGAACGGTGATGTTATATGGAAGCAGCTTGTTCAGCAAAAGATCAATAATTACGAGGGATTTGCATTCATCGATACGGCCAGCAGTTCCTACAAACCCCTGCCGACCGATTCGGTATGGGGTACGGTACCACAGCCATGCCAGGAATTTATCGCCGTGCTTTCCATGGGTGGGGAAGAGAT
>JAZGGT010000621.1:0-2476 GCA_036480555.1 Bacteroidales bacterium
GCCCGATGTACTATGGGGACTGGATGAGTCTTTCGACGGCATGGTCCAGTTTGGTGCTCACGCAATGATGGGTACACAAGATGGTGTTTTGAGCCATACCCAGTCTTCAAGAAGTGAGAACAGGTATTGGTATAATGGGGTAGAATGCGGGGAGCTGGTCCAGATGGCTACGATTGCGGGATATTATAATGTTCCTACCATCCTGGTTACAGGTGATGTGGCAACTTGCAGGGAAGCAGAACATTTCTTTGGTGAGAGTTGTGTAACTGTGGCAGTTAAAGAAGGTGTAGCGAGGGAAGCTGCTGTACTCTATCCATTTGCAGAAACGCGCAAAGCCTTATTCGAAGGTGCCAAAAAGTCAATGGAAGCCTTATCCCAGTGTAAGCCATATAAAATGAATATGCCCATTCAAGGAAAACTACAATATCTCGATCTGAAATCCGATTCGGAAGAACCCGAAATAATTACCAGTGAAGCAATCTTTCAGGATGCCCGGGATATTACGAAATTTTAAGGTATTCCGACCGTACCATCTTCGTACAAAAAAATTTCGAAATAGAAATATCCAAAGCCATCAGCAACATCCCTGTGACAATCATCGATAAGGGGATGGAGTTTCAGGAATTCAGACTGAATGGGTATTCTTACGGGCTTGTTTCTTTCAGGTTTTCTGTTAAGTCTGATTTGAGCGGAAAGGATAGGCTTCCCGGTAGTATAAGGATGCTGGATTACTTTTTCCACCATAATATCCTGATTTTCTCCTGAGTTAACCGGGATAACAGGATGCCAGGTATGGGTATCTAAAGAATCAATTGCTGAGGGAGTCTGGATCCAGATTGAGAAAGTCTCTCCCATTTCAGCTATCCCGTTCCCGTTGCCCGATCCTTCAGATATTACACCTGATGAAAGAGGGTCATCCCATTCATGCCAACCATATTTAAAGAGTGGCAGGTTTTCAGATCTTCCGTCAAATATTTTTATGTTGGAAAGTTCCGGATTCCGGGTTTGATCCTTGACGGTTACCTGAATAAAATGTTCCTTTTCCATCATGGCCCCCTGAACGGAGGATGTGATCCTGATATAGCCAGTGTTTTTGTACGAGGGTAAATAATTCCCCTTACATACAAGAAGTGAATCTATCCGGATTTTACTTTGTGCAGGTACGCTTACCTGCCTGGTTCCCTGTTTAATAGTAATTAAATCTATATCCTCCGAAAAGACCATAAAATCTATCGTTTGGTCAGAAGTTGACAGATTAATAACATCAAAGCAGAGGGAGGTTTCAGTATTGTTATCCAGGTATATATTTTCATTGATTGTGTCGGTCAGAACAATAACAGGAGGTTGCAGTCCCTCGCCAATAATACCTATTTCTTCACCCATTCCCCCGGAAGAAGAAATCTTTAAGCTGCCGTCTGGATCTGCAATCATAAGCTGACTGTCAAAGGTGTTATTACGATAGGAATACCTCGAAACTGTATATTCTCCATTTGGAGCATAGATGGGAGGTGTGCTTACAGAAATGTCAAAGTTAGTAAGTGCCTTTCCCCACGGAAAACGCTCCCTGGTATAGATGCCGAAGCCATTTTTCGTTACATCCCGCAGGTATATCCAGCCATTCCCCTTTTTGGCACTGCTTATATTGTAACCCCGGATCTCAAAAGAAGGATACAGGTTGATAAAGGAGAAACAGGGAACATTTCTTTTAGCTGAAGCAAAATGGCTGATATGAAAATCAAATTGCAGGTCAATCCTGGCAGCCCAGTGTGCACAGAAGTCAGCCAGATAGTATTCATTTTCAAAACCCGCTCCTGTATAGGTCTCAAATAACTGTTCTGTGTAGTACCTGAGATAGTCCCGGTCAGTTGTTGAATGTCTGAATGGAAGTCCCCTTAAATTTCTCCAGAGTTGCTGCATATCTATGGTGGTCATGTAGGAAGGTTCCCCGACATCAAAATATTGAGGTGCATGACAAAACTCGGAAGCACTGCTGAAAAGATGTGGATTTGCAGCCGCCACCCAGATGGCCGTATTGCCTCCCATGGAGAGACCGGATACAGCTCTGTATTGTGGACCGGTCTTCGTATTATACCTTGAATCGACTACCTCAATCAACTCTCTTATATAAGCTGAAAAGTTATAGTAGTCACCCTTCCATGAATCAGCCAGTGATGGAAAATATACACCGCAATCCGGAAGCTCGGGTATTTTTCCATCAACACAGATGATAATTACATCCCTGTGATATACAACATTTTCAAAATCAGCATTATTTTGATAAGCGTAATCCGGATCATACTTTCTGTTTATTGCTACAGGCGGAGTCAAACCATAGTCTGCATAACTGTAAGTGCCACTGCTCCTGTAACTTCCTCCACAGCCATGGAAGTAATAAATTACCGGGTATCTCTTTGAAGTGTCATCCGGATCGTAATCAGGTGGTGTAAAAACCCTGAAAAATCTTTCGGTATTAAAT
>JAZGGT010000622.1:0-10337 GCA_036480555.1 Bacteroidales bacterium
CTTTCATAGGAAATTAATACCCGATCAATGATGAAAACCAATATTGTCCTTGCAATACTTATGATTTCCGGGGCTTCATCCTTACCGGCACAGGAAAATCAAATTGTGCTATACCCCGATTCTGCCAGGTATGAAATTAGCAGGCATATCTACGGACATTTTTCTGAACACCTGGGACGATGTATTTATGGCGGTTTCTGGGTTGACGAGGATTCAGATATACCAAACCCAAACAGGATAAGAACAGATGTTGTTGAAGCATTGAAGGAAATTGCCATTCCAAACCTTCGTTGGCCGGGAGGCTGTTTCGCGGATGAATACCATTGGATGGATGGCATCGGTCCCAGGGATAAAAGACCCACCATGATCAATACCCACTGGGGTGGTGTGACAGAGGATAACAGTTTCGGGACGCATGAATTCCTTGAATTATGCAGTCTGCTGGATTGTGAACCGGTCATATGCGGGAATATGGGGAGCGGAACGGTGCGGGAAATGTCGCAATGGGTGGAATACCTGAACTCTGATAATAAAAGCCCGATGACGAACCTCAGAAAGGAAAATGGTCAGGAGCAAGCTTTCGGGGTAAAATACTGGGGTGTTGGGAATGAGAACTGGGGCTGCGGGGGCCGGATGACAGCCGAATACTACGCCAACGAACTCCGGCGGTATTCAGTTTATTGCAAGAATTATGGTGAAAATAAACTCTACAGGGTGGCCTGTGGTCCATATGATGAGAATTACCATTGGACCGAAACACTGATGAAGGATCCACAAACACGAAATTCCTTCCAGGGCTTATCCCTGCATTATTATACTGTTCGCGGTGACTGGGGCAATAAGGGATCCGCAACCGACTTTAGCGAAGCAGACTGGTTTACCACGATGCATAAAACCCTGAAAATGGATGAATTCATCCGGAAACATTCTGAGATCATGGACAAATACGATCCTGAAAAGACAAAGGGATTGATAGTGGACGAATGGGGTAACTGGCACGATGTAGAACCGGGTACCAACCCTGGCTTCCTTTACCAGCAGAATACCTTAAGGGATGCCCTGGTGGCTGCTGTTAACCTGAACATTTTTAACAACCATTGCGATCGGGTAAAGATGGCCAACATAGCACAGACCGTCAATGTCCTTCAGAGTGTGATATTAACGGACGGGGACCGGATGGTAAGGACCCCCACCTATTATGTGTTCAAGATGTACAAGGTCCACCACGACGCCACCCTTGTACCTTTCAGGATCAGTTCAGAAGATTATTCCGTGGATGATCAATCCATTCCGGCCATTCATACTTCCTGTTCAAAAGGTAAAAACGGGATCATGCATCTAACCATGGCAAACCTGAACCCGAACAATGGTACAAACATGGAATGTATCGTGGAGGGTAAGGAATCAATTAAGGTCACCAGCGTCGAAATTATTACTGCGGGCAGTATGAATGCCTTCAATGATTTTGACAAAAACGAGGCTGTCAATATCAGATCATTCGATGATGTTTTCGTAGAAGAAAATACACTGACAATCAATATGCCCCCAAGATCAATCATTCAGATAAGCATGCAATGATGCAGGGCAATGCCGGCACCAGGCTTACTGTTTGTTTCTTAGTTTTTCGATGACCTGGCGCGTGGTCGCTATCCTTGACTTCAATCCCTTTCTGTACCAGTATGCACGGTACTCCAGGTTTTCATGCGGTGTATCAAGTTCTGCTTCCAGTTCATCCAGGTATTTTTCATTCAACTCAAGGTAGCTGTCACAGGTTTCCGGATTAAGGAAACCACTGCCATTGATTGTCACGTAAATTGGGGTGGTGTGGGCGGCCTGGTTGGGACCTGCATAACACCTTGCAGCAATCCATATTCCCTGATCCACAGGAAGATCCATCTGGATGGACAAATGATCGGCAGACTGGCTGGCATCTCCAGGTGTGGCAGATGCTATCACTTTCCCATGGGCAATGATCTCGAGCCTGGATAAGGGTACCTGTCCTTCATGACCATATCCCTGTGCTTTGATGGACAGGGTAGAGGGTTTTTGAAGATCAACCTGGTCGCCGGGTAGATGTCCGTTAACTTTAAAATCTATCATGGGACCGGAGGAAACGAAAGTATGACCGGCTTTTAGTTCCTGCTTCCATAGATCATAGCTGAATTCCTTACCCAGGTGTGTATAGAATCTCACATTTCCGATCCTTGCGTTCCAGTCTGGACCATCCACGCCGAATCTGGGACCAATGCCGCACCAGGGGAAATCTGATCCGGCAGTTGCGGTGATTTTGTAACCCAGGTCAAGGAAATGGTAATAATGCCTCACCAGCAGGGGACCGCCATCCACACAAAATTGCAGGATCTCAAGGAAATCCACCTTGTTATCCAGTATATCCATGGTCATCCCACGGTATCCCTGGAACGACTCTCCCTGGTGTGCATAGCCCGTAATGCCATTCAGTTCATGGATGCGGTCCAACAGTTTATCATAATAGTAGTAATCATTCTGGTAGCGGACAAACTCATCTGCCATCAGGGATATGGTGTGACCTACCTGGTGTGTCCTGGGTTCCTCCTGGCCGGGAGACAAAACCCGGTCCTGCTCGGAATACACACCTTCATCCCCAAAGGCAAACTGGCCAAAATAAATATTGCGGAAATCGCCCATCTGCAGCAATGCCCCGACATGGATATCTTCTGCTTCTATCCATTTAAGAATGTGTGGATTTTCTCTCGGTGACCTCCTGATATGGATATGCTCATCACCGGAATACCATCCCGAATCTGCCATATGTATCCATCTTTCCATGGTGAATACCAGCCTTAGCCCAACTTCTTCCATTTGAATCTGATGTACCTGGTCCAGATATTCCACTCCCTTGGACAGGGTCAGAAAATAATCTCCCGGCTCGAGTGCCAGGGAAAATTCCCCATCTACATAACATGAACTGTCAGGCTGGTAGCCATAACCTTCCGGACGGTCATTCCTCCCATACATAACGGATATGGCCTCCGGTGGCAAGCCTGCCGTACTGCCATCTTCCTTTGTGACATGAACCCTGACCGGGGTTGGCTGTTGTGTTTCTTTGTCCAGGATAGTAACATGCAAGAGTGCTTTCTCGGCCTGGCCAAGGCATTGATTTGTCGGTGATTGTAATATGCTAAACAGGATCGCTAGCACAATTAAACGGTTGTTGAATTTCATGCTGGTGTTTTTAAATTTTCTTAAATTTACAGAGGAAATCCATAAAATGCAGATATTTACTTAACATTTTCAGATCTCCCCTGTATATGAGAAGACGGGAATTTGTCAGAACATCTGCAGTATACGGCTCCGTTGCCGGATTTTTTCCACAAATGGCATATCCGACAAAGTACGATACTGCTGGCACAGCGACCTGGTTTGATAAACCCATGAGATGGGCCCAATTAACCCTGGTTGAAAATGATCCCGGACAGTATGATCCGGATTTCTGGCTGGATTATTTCAGCCGGACACATTCAGATGCTGCCTGCTTAAGTGCAGGTGGGATTGTAGCCTATTATCCGACAAAGATTGAATTTCATCATCGCAGCTTATGGATGGGGAATAGCGATCCCTTTGGCTACCTGGTGAAGGGATGCCGGGAAAGGGATATGGTAGTGATCGCCCGGACCGATCCGCATGCCATCTGGCAGGATGCATTTGATGCCCATCCCGAATGGGTGGCAGTAGACCGGGAAGGCAATAAAAGAAGACATTGGTCCAATCCGGAGCTACATGTAAGCTGCGCTTTGGGTCCATATAACTTCGAGTTTATGACAAAGGTCCACAAGGAGATCATGACCCTCTACTCAATCGATGGGATTTTTTCCAATCGCTGGGCAGGACATGGGGTATGTTACTGTGATTTCTGCCGGAAGAATTTTTATGAGTTCGCCGGTATGGAGCTACCTCAATCAAGCCAGCGCCTTGATCCCGTCTACCAGAAATGGAATGAATGGCGCAGGAAAAGACTTTACGAATTATGGCAGTTATGGGATGGTGAAATCCGGAAGATCAATCCAAGTGCCCGGTTCATCCCCAACGGATTTCCGGATAAAAGAATTGCAGGGGAGCAATCTGATATTCTTTTCACCGATCATCAGGCCCGGAGGGGCATGATCCCGCCCTGGTCGAACGGTAAACGGGCCAAGGAATACCGGGCCATCATGGGTAATAAGCCTATTGGTGGGATATTCAGCATGGGATTGGAGGAGCCGTACCGCTGGAAGGATTCGGTCCAGAGTGAAGCCGAAGTACGCGTCTGGGTGGCAGAGGGAACAGCCAATGGGATGCGTCCGTGGTTTACCAAGTTCTCCGGGACACTTTATGATGAACGCTGGCTTTCATATGTAGAGGAAATATATAATTGGCATTATAAGGCTGAGGCCTATTTAAGGAATGAGAAACCGTTGGCAAATGTCGGAATGGTTTATTCTGAGCAGACACAGCGTTTCTATGGAGGGGAAAAGCACCAGGAAAATCCACGGCAACATGAGATGGGAATGTATCATGCCCTGATAGAGGCAAGGATCCCGTTTGAGATGGTTCATGAACAATATCTGGATGCCGGGCATATTGATCAGTTCAAAGTATTGGTCCTGCCTAATATTGCTGCACTGTCTGACCAGCAATGCCAAAAGATCAGGGACTATGTAAACAGGGGAGGAAGCTTGCTGGCAACATTTGAGACTTCCCTATATAATGAACTTGGAGAAAAACGAAGTGACTTCGGCCTTGGAGATGTTTTCGGCGTATCATTTGACGATCAGGTTGAAGGGCCGATGAAGAACTCCTATTTGCGTTGTGAGAAAGAAAACGGACAATATCACCCGGTACTGGATGGATTGCAGGACACTTCAAGGATCATTAATGGTATATATCGTTTGGATATTCAGGCTATTGAAGAATTTCCCTCCCCGCTTACCCTGATACCGTCTTATCCGGATCTGCCGATGGAACATGTCTATCCAAGAAAACCCAGGACTGATATCCGGGAAATATACCTTCGTGAAATTGGCCAGGGCCGGGTAGTTTATTTCCCATGGGATATTGACCGGACCTTCTGGGAGATCTTAAATGTGGATCATGGAAAATTGATCAGGAATGCGCTGCAATGGGCCCTGCATAATCATCAGCCCGTGAAGGTCAACGGGCAGGGGGTACTGGATGTCACTGTCTGGCAGCAGAAAAAATCGATGACAGTCCACCTGGTGAACCTGACAAATCCAATGATGATGAAAGGACCGTTCAGAGAGTTAATTCCTTTGACCGGGCAGGAGGTTTTCATACAGATACCTCCCGGGAAAAAAGTTGTCAGGGCAAAACTACTGGTAGCTGGTATAAGTCCGGAACATAACATAACCGGAGATGTTATAAGAATAGTCGTGCCGCAAATCCTTGATCACGAGGTAATTGCCCTGGATCTTACATAAAAATTAAAATAATCATTATGCTATTAATTAAAATTACAAGCTGGTCCATGATTTTCATACTGGCGGTTTTTGCTACAGGTTGCCAATCAAAGCAGGAAAATTTATCCGTGGGCGACATTGCCATCCTTCCGAAACCTGCTCATGTAATGGTGAACGATGGCTTCTTCGAGATCAGGAAGAATACGAAAATTATTGTTGATTCAGAAACCGAACCCTTGGGTGAAATGTTGAGAACAATTCTTTCACCTTCCATGGGATTTGAATTGGAAGTCGCGGATGGTGACCCTGTCCGGAACAGTATCCATTTGTCAGTGAATTCTTCCCTGAAGGAGTTGGAAGCAGAAGGCTACCGTTTGACAGTGGATAAAAAAGGGGTATTGATTGAAGCCCCGGCATGGGCCGGGATCTTTTATGGCATGCAAACATTGCGTCAACTTTTGCCGGTAGAAATATTTAGTGAAGTTGTAAGCGAGGATGTTCGTTGGGTGTTACCCGGTGTTGAAATCAAAGATTTTCCCCGTTTTAAATGGAGGGGTATGCATCTCGATGTTTGCCGGCACTTCATGCCGGTGGAATTTATTAAAAAATACATCGACCTGATAGCGATCCAAAAGATGAACAGCTTGCACTTACATTTGACGGACGACCAGGGATGGCGTATTGAGATAAAGAAGTACCCGAAACTGGCTGAAATATCGGCCTGGCGGGATGAAACGATTGTCGGCCATTATCGTGATGAACCCAGAAAATTTGATGGCAAGTCCCACGGTGGATTTTATACCCATGATGATATACGCGAGATCGTCAGCTATGCAAAAGAGAGATATGTCACCATTGTTCCGGAGATTGAGATGCCTGGTCACGGTCAGGCTGCGCTTGCCGCATATCCTGAAATATCCTGTACCGGCGGACCATTCAAGGTGAGTACCATCTGGGGTATTCGTAAGGAGGTGTATTGTGCCGGGAATGAGAAGACCTTTGAATTCATGGAGAATGTGCTCGGGGAAGTCCTTGATCATTTCCCGGGTGAATACATCCATGTCGGTGGAGATGAATGTCCGAAAGACCGTTGGGAAGAATGTCAGAAATGCCAGTCCCGCATCCGTTCGGAAGGCCTGCAGGATGAACATGAACTGCAGAGCTATTTTATCAAGCGCATAGAAAAATTCCTGAATGACAATAACCGGCGGCTGATAGGTTGGGATGAGATACTGGAAGGTGGACTGGCGCCGAATGCAACCGTTATGTCGTGGAGAGGAGAGGAGGGAGGCATCGCAGCCGCCCGGGAAGGACATGATGTGGTCATGACTCCATACAGCCATACCTATTTTGATTACTACCAGGCAGATCCGGAAAATGAACCTCTGGCGATAGGGGGACTCCTGCCACTGGAAAAAGTATATTCTTATGATCCTGTCCCCGCTGAATTGAATGAACAGCAGCGACATCATATTCTCGGCGTGCAGGGACAGGTCTGGACTGAATATATCTCCACCCCTGAGAAGGCTGAATATATGGCTTTTCCAAGAGCCTGTGCAATGGCGGAAATTGGCTGGACACCTGCAGATCAAAAGGATTATGAGTTATTTTCCTCAACTCTGCTTCGTCATCTGAAACGTCTTGATTTCATGAATGTAAATTACAGGGAATTATAGTCAGAAATGAATTCGAAACAGGCGATTAGTCTTATTCCGGGGCAGACCAAAAATAATCCGGATTGCTGGTAAAGTAATTTGTGGCCAATCCCAAACCGTCCTGTGTTTCCCCGGCCGGGTCGAGGTGGACGTAGATCCTGGTCACATCCGTAAGATGAAATATACCGTAATTACCAAATTTTGAATCAACTGAGCAGGAGAAGCGGTACAGATTCTTTGCCAAGTAATTCAGATATTCATCCATGTCAAACGGGTTCCCGTTATAATCGGCATCTTCATTGAGTTCAAGCGTTTTTCCCCCGATCAGATGTTCTCTTATTTCGGCAACACTAAGCATATTGCCGTTCTCATCCGTAAAATAGGCCAGCTTCATCGGATCCAGAAAAATCCATTTCCCCAGTTTACTTGAATAGACGATATTAAAGGCATGCCAATCACCGTTAAAAATGAATTTTTTACAGTTGCCTTGAATGACCCTGGATTTTATTCCCAGGGAAAGATAAGCCTCGTTCAGTACAATAGCCATGTACACACAGTTTACACCTTTTCCGGTTTCACTGCAATAATTAAGAATACTGAGTGAGTTTTCGGGATCCGGACTTGCATTAGCTCCATCATGCCTGATTACATTGTGAACCCAGTAAAAAAGATTAAGTATTCTATTTACCTCATCACCCTTACCTGCAACACTATCAAGCTTATAAATGGTTTTTAACTCAACCAGGTTCTCATCAGCGGGATCCTGGTAGCTTAATTCAGGATACCCGTCAGATTGTTCATAAGCATAACCTGGACTGGATTTCAGGACTGTTAAATAATTGAATTCAGGATCATAGCCAAAAGGAATTTTTATATGATCATCCCTCTCACAAGAAAACAGCAAGGCAAGCACCAGGGTAATGATGCTAATATGTCGTAATGCTAACACTGATATAAGTTAATAAAAATTGGCTGTATATTAATGAAATTATTTATTATTAAGTTGAATTATTTATAAATAAGTTTGCACGACTAAGAAATAAATAATAACTTTACATCGTTATAACAAAAAAGGTGATCAAATGAAGAAAGGTGACCAGGTCGTAACACTGACCAAAGCAGAAGAAAGGATCATGCAGATCCTGTGGGACCTAGACAGAGGTTTTATCAAGGATATCCAGGAGCATTTCCCGGATCCGAAGCCACCCTATAATACTATTTCCACCATTGTCAGGGTGCTTGTGAAAAAGGAAATCATCTCCTTTAAAACCTATGGCGGATCCTATCAATATTATCCGCTGATAAGCAGGGAGCAATACCGGAGTGATCAGATGGGCAAACTGATGAGTAATTATTTCGGTAATTCCCTGAAGGAAGTGGTTCATTTTTTCTCAGAGAAAAAGGACATTGACATCGGGGAGCTTGACGAAGCCCTCAGGATGCTGGAGGATTTGAAGAAAAAGAAGTCCTGACTCAGAGATTTTAAACCTTTGCATATGGCTCGTTTTGTGATATACCTGTTTGAGACAGGGCTCTGCCTGAGCCTGCTCTACCCGGCATAGTTCAGGAGTGCCTGGAGGGACAAATGCTACAGGTGAGATGTTGGAAGGTTTAGGTGAGGAGTCAGTGCTTGGGATGAACAGTGAAGATGAACCAGTTGCTACAAGGAATGCACGGAACGTTTTACATTTCCCAGCAGTGGTGCTCCTGCTGGTATACCTGGCAGGAGTTGCCTGGTTCCTGGTCCGGTTCATCTACCTGGTCACCCGCCTTTTCTTCATAGCAAGGAAATATGGATATACAAATCTTTCAGGATTCCGGATGGTCACCATGGAAGAGGATATTTCCCCCTTTTCTTTTTTCCGGTACCTGTATATCAATAAAAGTACCTTGTCGGAAGATGATCTCCATAATGTACTGGAGCATGAAAAGGCACATATCAGCCAGCGGCACTCGCTTGATCACCTGTTTGCACATGCCCTGGCCGTTTTTCAATGGTTTAATCCATTTGCGTGGCAAATCCGTAATGCCCTGAAAACCACGCATGAATTTATTGCCGACCGGCATGTCCTCGACAGGGGTTTTGCCCTGGTTGATTACCAGACCCTACTGTTGAAACAGATCATCGGCTATCATTCGGTGGAACTTGTAAATAATTTTAATTTGAAACCAATCAAAAAACGAATTGCCATGATGACAAAAATAAGATCAGGGAGACCGGCCAGGCTGAAGGCTATGCTGGTGATCCCCTTCGCGATTGCATTGTTCTTTCTTTTTGCGAATTTTACCGTAAAGGGACCGGACGATCAGATGATGAACCTTGAAACCCTTGTAAAACAGCAGAAAATGCTTGCCAGGATGGAAGGACTCTGGACCAAAACCCAGCAGGATGATGCAGCCAAGTCATTGTTATTCAAGGGAAACAGGATAAGTATCCTGGAAAACGGCTCTGGTATCCGTGAATATTTCTGGAGAAGCGATAATGACCAGCTCATACTTTCTGACAGGAAGGATGGCCCCGGTACTGAACTGATGTTCAACGGTGATGCCAAACAGATGAAGATCTGGTGGACAGATCTCAGTTCCACTGCCTATGAGAAGACGTCGTTTGCCAACACCGTGGACCTTTTTCTGGATAAACAGGGTATGAAACTGGACCTTCCTGTAATTTCCAAATACAGGATCCTTGAGAGGCAGGACCTGGTATATAAGATCTGTCTTGGATTTGACAAGGGCAGCGGTAGTCCCACGCTCTCCTTCAACAATGAGAAGATTTCAGAAGGAATGCTGGCAGAAAAAGTAAACCAGGAACGTGCGAGACACAGCAAGCTGGATCTTAACATGCTGACCTGCGTTTTATACGTGGATAAAAACATGCCCATGAAAGAAGTGACCGGTGTCAAGCATGTACTCAGGGAGATAAATGCCCTGAAGATTGCCGATGCCGGCTATCCGCATAAATCAGGGATGGATGTTTCCCCGGTTCTTATCATCAAAATATCCGAATTGCATTTTGGTTAATAGGTTTACTTGTCTGCTCAGGAACGGATCTCAAGGATATCTCCTTGATTTAAAACAGGTTGATCAGGCAGTTCAATATAGTAAATTCCATCCTTTTTAATGAGTTTGGCCTCAATGGAACGGCTGTTGATAAAGACCCCTGGTTTACCGGAATTTAATCCGGAGTTTTCCAGCTGCAGAGATTTCAGTTTCATTGATCCGGATGCCACCCGGATACTAACAGAAT
>JAZGGT010000623.1:0-33372 GCA_036480555.1 Bacteroidales bacterium
GATACTGCAAGCCCATCCTCCAGTTATGAACTATTCTTTCTCGCCGCAGATCATGCAAGTCCGCCGAATACTATGGATACCGCTGTTATGCTGCAGATCCGTACAGCAGGTGACGCAAAACTCAGGCTGGACAGTCCCATGACAAGAGATACCATTTATGTAGGGGATAGTGTTAGGATTGCATGGACATCGGCAGATATTGACAGTATCGGTATCTCCATGTTTTATTTTAAATCAGGGGACTGGACCGCCATTTCAGATGGAGGGATCCCGGCCGGTGACAGTACCTGGAAATTTCTTGTTCCGGTTGATGTGGGACTCGATTCCATGATGCTGAGAATAGCAGGCACGCGGGACAGCAGCCAGCATACTGAAAGCGGGGTGATCTGCCTGGTGGATACGATCATTCCAAAGGTTATGGGATTGTTCCCGTCAAACCACGCTTCGGAGATCCCCCTGCTTCCCACCCTGAAGATGACATTTGATGAGCGGGTTTATCCGGGGACCGGCACCATGGGTGTTCATGGAGAATACGGGGGAATGATTGAAAATATAGATGTTTCAGGGGATCAAATGAAGTATGATAGTGCGAGCTATTCTGTCCAGATCACGCTCTCATCAACCCTGCCCTTCTCGGGCCATTATCATATCCTGGTTGATCCGGGTGCATTCATGGATTACCAGGGTAACCTGTTTGGCGGGTTTTCTGCTGATACGAACTGGGTCTTTACCACCACAAACCCAACAGGGGAAAGGGGTCACATGGCATGCTGGGAAAATCCGGCCGAGAACAGGATCAGGATCTATCCAAACCCGGCAGAAGAAAGGATTACCCTGGAATGATATGGAAACATGCCAACAAACCTGGAGGTGGAGATCATTGGAATGAAAGGCCTGTCAGTCTACAGGAATAAGTACCGTTCCATTGTGAAGCTTCAGGAAATGATTGATCTACAGCATCTGAGCGATGGCATATATATGCTAAAGATCCGGACCGGGGAGGGCATATCTGTAACCTGGCTGGTAGTTCAATAAATCAAAACCGGGGCTTTGCTAACATGACAATTGGCAGTTTTTATGTCTGAAAATCTTGCTTTATTGTGGGTATAAATCCTAAAAGCTGAAATCATGTTAAACAAACAATTCAGGATCGTCAGGCACCTGGCCTGCTTACTTGTAATGTTGGTGGTCCTGGCACCAACGGTTGATGCACAAAAGAAAAAGAAGAATGATGAGGATGATGCAGGCGATTCGCTCAAGAGCAGTACTTTTGCCGGACTGAAATGGAGAAGTATCGGTCCCGCGATGGCCTCCGGACGGATTGCTGATTTTGCGGTGAATCCCCGCAACCCGAAAGAATATTACGCTGCCGTGGCAAGCGGGCATGTATGGAAGACCCAAAATGCCGGGATTAGCTGGAAACCGGTTTTTGATAATTATGGCAGCTACTCCATTGGTGTGGTAACCATGGATCCCAATAACCATAATGTTGTCTGGGTGGGAACGGGTGAAAACAATCACCAGCGTGCCCTGGGTTACGGGAATGGTGTTTTCAAATCAATGGATGGCGGCAAATCATTCAAGAATATGGGATTGAAGGAATCAAGGCAGGTAGGCGGGATCGTGATTGATCCAAGGTGTTCCGACATTGTGTTTGTGGCAGCCGAGGGATCCTTGTGGGGACCCGGAGGGGACCGTGGCCTTTATAAAACCACGGATGGCGGTGAAAACTGGAATAAGGTGATTGATATCAGTGAAAACACGGGCATAAACAATGTGGTCATTGACCCTGCCCGTCCGGATATCATGTATGCCACTGCAGAACAGCGACGCAGGCATGTACATACAAAGATTGGTGGTGGACCCGAATCAGCTGTTTATAAGTCCACCGACGGAGGCGAGACCTGGAGAAAGATCATGAAAGGTCTCCCCGAGGTGCACATTGGAGGTATGGGTATTGATGTTTCTCCTGCCGATCCGGATGTGGTATATCTCATTGTTGAGGCAGCAGAAGGGAAGGGCGGATTTTTCAAATCCACCAACCGTGGTGAGTCATGGGACAGGATGAGCGACCATCACAGCAGCGGGCAATACTACAACGAGATCATATGTGACCCGGTAAATGTCCATGTTGTATACTCAACCGAGACACGTAGCCATGTGACGCGTGATGGTGGAAAGACCTTTACCACCCTGGGACTCGATGGCCGCCATGTGGATGACCATGCCCTCTGGATAAATCCCTCAGATACGGAACACCTGCTGATTGGCGGTGACGGCGGTATCTATGAATCATTTGATGGCGGGGATAAATGGGATTTCAAAGCTAATCTGCCGGTGACCCAGTTCTACCGGGTAATGGTGGACAATGATTATCCGTTTTATAATGTTTATGGCGGGACACAGGACAATAATACCCTCGGTGGACCGGCACAGAATACAAGCACATTCGGTGTAACAAATGAGGACTGGAAAGCCATCAAGGGCGGCGATGGTTTTTGGATAGCTGTGGACCCGGAGAACCCGGATATCATTTATTGTGAATCGCAATATGGCAACGTGTCCCGTTACGATAGAAAAAGCGGTGAAAGTATTAGTATAAAACCAAGTCCCGGTAAAGGGGAAGACACCTACAAATGGAACTGGGACACACCCCTGATCATCAGTCCCCATTCAAACACCCGCCTCTACATTGCGGCAAACAAGATCTTACGCAGCGATGACCGGGGGAATACCTGGCAGGTGATCAGCGAAGACATCACTGCACAGATCGACCGCAACACCTGGCCGGTTATGGGACAATACTGGAGTATTGACGCAGTGTCGAAGGATGTTTCTACCTCCCTTTTCGGGATGGCTGTTTCCCTGGTTGAGTCGCCTGTAAAAGAAGACCTGCTTTTTGTGGGTACAGATGATGGTGTCATCTCCATCACAGAAGATGCAGGAAAAACCTGGTCGCAGGTAAAATCCTTCCCCGGTGTCCCTGCCAACAGCTATGTCAGTGATATCCTGGCCGACAAATTTGATGACAATGTGGTTTATGCCACTTTCAACAATCACAAGCGTGATGATTTTAAACCTTATGTACTGAAGAGTTCCGATAAGGGGAAAACATGGACCCCCATCAGCAAAGGCCTGCCTGAGAATGGGAGTACGTGGACCATTGAACAGGATTTTGTGAACCCGGACCTGCTGTTCCTGGGAACGGAATTTTCAGCTTTCTTTTCCATTGACGGCGGACAGGAATGGGTGAAGCTCAGTTCAGGATTGCCGGATATAGCAGTGCGGGACCTGGTGATACAGGAGCGTGAAAACGACCTGGTAATGGCAACTTTCGGTCGTGGCTTCTACATTCTGGATGATTATACACCGCTTCGCGGATTCAAAAAAGAGATCCTCGGGAAGGATGCACATATTTTCCCGGTATCAGATGCCATGATGTATGTTCAAACCGGGGGGAAATACGGACAGGGTTCGAATTTCTTTGCCTCCGAGAATCCGCCATATGGTGCCACTTTCAATTACTACCTTAAGCAGGTCCCCAAAACACTGAAAGAAATACGTCACAAGAAAGAAAAAGAGTTATTTAAGGAGAAGCAGTCCATCCCCCAGCCTGGTGTGGATGAGCTCAGGGCCGAGGAACAGGAAATGGCCCCCTACCTTGTTTTCAGTATAAAGGATGCATCAGGTAGAGAGATCATGAAGCTTACAAAAAAAGCCGGCAAAGGTATCAACCGCATGACCTGGAATCTGAAATACCCCTCCCTCAGGCCGGTTAGCAACCGGACTGAAAAATTCACACCTGTGGCAGCTTCCAGCGGCACTGGCCGCAGAGGTGGTGGTGGCAGCATGATCCCTGCAATGCCGGGCACATATACTGTCTCACTCTCCATGGTTACACGTAAGGGTGTGAGGGAACTGGCAGTACCGGCTGAATTTAAAGCTGAAGCATTAGGGATCTCAACACTTCCAGCCGAAAACATGGCAGAACTCCTTGAATTCCAGTCCGCCGTTTCAGCCCTGGCATCTACCATGAGTGCGGCAGAAAATTTCGCAGCCGACCTTCAGAAAAAAGTGGTGCTCATCAGGCAGACCCTGCATAATACACCGGGTACACCTGAGGAATTAAAGGAAAAAGCATCGGATATCAATCAGCAACTTGAAGATGTGATTTTTATCTTTGAAGGCCCGCAGGCCAGAGCCAGCCGTGAGGAGATCCCTCCCTACCCCATGCCGCTGAACAGAAGATTGGGAGCCCTGGTCTATGCTCATTATTCCTCGACTTCAGAGGTAACAAAGACTGAGAAGGATAATTATGAGATCCTGAAGGATGAATTACAACCCGTTCTCGAGAAGCTGAGCAGTGTATACCAGGAAATCAAGGCCCTGAATGATGAACTTGACGATATAGGGGCACCGTGGACACCGGGCAGGATCCCGGCATGGAAATAATGCAGCGGTAACTAAATATATAGTCAAAAAAGTAAGGATTAACAGACTGTCCGGAATTTGTCATCCGGATGTCATGACATCCGGATAGCTTCCTCTAAATGAAACTGTTAACAACTTCCTGGAATTCAATTATAAAAAAATTGTATTTTTATCCCCTCACATTGTGAGATTGATTTCTATGAATATTGAAACATGCGAGGGATTTATTCGTTATACAGGTTATAATCAAATGAAACCCACCGCAGGTTTCAGGATTTGAATTAACATTGAAACAGATGAAAAAGGCAAAAGTTGTATTGGTTCTTGTAGTTATTGCACTGGCAATCGCTTCTTTCTCGTGTAACAGGAAACTCTGTCCTGCTTACGCCAAGGCTGATACAGAACAACCGCAAAGAGGTTAATATAACATTTCCTGCTCTTAATAAATCATACTCAGCAGAGCAGGTAATGTAAGCTGGTTGAATTTCCTTATATTTACACCACGGGACATATGGATCAATCTGATGTCCCTTTGTTATAAAATATAGTCCGGTCTCAATTCCCCTGACAACAATTTCCATTTACGGGCGTTATTCTATCCATAGAGGAGAAAATGAAAAAATGGATTCTGGGCATATGGCTTTTTCATCTTATCGGAGGTTTCCTCTTCGCCCAAGGTGAGATAAAGGGTCAGGCAAGGATCTTTTACAGGAATGAGAAATCATTCGGTATCAGCCTGAATTCTAACGGGATAGGTGTCAGCGGGCGGTATGCCAAACGGATCAATGCCAGGAACAAGACCCTCTGGGAGATTGACGGGGCAAATATCAAGCATCCCAAGGAAATCAAGATCAGCAATTCTTATTATAACAACCGGAGCTTTGTTTTCGGAAAGCAGAATTTGTTCCTTAATCTTCGAGGAGGCTGGGGGAAGCAACATGAGATGTTCCGCAAAGTCGACCGTGGCGGGATATCCATCCGCAGGTACTTCACTGTCGGTCCCGTTATAGGATTTCTCAAACCCATCTACTACGAAGTTTTCAAGGCCGGAGGGGGTATAAACGACTATTATATTTCCGAGGAAAAATTTGATCCTTCTATCCACTCGGGGTATATTTACGGCAGGGCCTCATTCTTCAAGGGGATCAGCGAAACCCAGATCACTCCGGGTATCTATGGCAGGTTTGGAATCTCATTTGAATACAGCAAAAGTGACATCACCATACATGCCATTGAAACGGGTGTCAGCCTTGATCTGTTCCCCCGGGAAATGGTGATCATGGCTACCGAACAGAACAATTTCTACTTCCTCACACTCTTCGTTTCCTACCGCTTTGGCAAAGTTGTAGACGCCAAGGGGATCGTTGACGAAGGTGATCTGTACTAGATCCTGACCAAACTAAAAAATTTCTTATTTTCTTCACATTCAGGTATTGAAGAATTCCACTTTAATATGTAAGTTTGCATCTCGAAAAATAATTTAACCAATTAATAGATAGAATTATGGCAAAAATTAAAGTTGCAATCAACGGCTTCGGTAGAATCGGACGGATGGTTTACAGAATCGGACTTAATAACCCGGACCTGGAATTCGTTGGCATCAATGACCTGACTGATAACAAGACACTTGCTCATCTCTTAAAATATGACTCCACTCAGGGCAGGTTCCCCGGTGAGGTTTCTTACGATGATGAACACCTCATAATAAACGGTAAAAAGATCAAGGCAAGTGCTGACAGGAACCCTGCTGAGATCAAATGGGGAGATACACCTGATGTAGTTATCGAATCAACAGGAGTTTTCAGGGAAAAAGAAAACCCAAAAGGCGGTTATGGCGACCACCTTAAGAATGGTGCCAGGAAAGTTATCCTGACCGTGCCTTCAAAAGACGAGATTGACAACATGATCGTGCTGGGTGTGAATGATGACGACCTGAGACCTGAAGACCAGTGTGTGTCCAATGCATCCTGTACCACCAACTGCCTGGCACCCGTTGCCAAGGTACTTAGTGATTCCTTCGGCATAGTTTCAGGATTCATGACAACCATTCACTCCTACACAAACGACCAGGCGCTTCTGGATGCGCCCCATTCAGACCTGCGAAGGGCTCGTTCTGCTGCCGTTTCACAGATCCCCACCACTACAGGTGCTGCCAAAGCAGTTGGGAAGGTCATCCCTGAATTGAAAGGTAAAATGGATGGACTCGCTGTAAGGGTTCCCACTCCTACCGGATCACTTGTTGACCTGGTTGCCGTTTTAGAAAAAGAAGTTACAGTGGAAGAAGTGAATGCAGCCATCAAGGCAGCCGCTGAAGGTCCCATGAAAGGGATCCTTGAGTACACCGAAGACCCGATTGTTTCAGCAGATGTTATCGGTCAGCCTGCATCGAGTATATTCGACGCACTCAGCACCATGGTCAATGGAAACATGGTTAAGATCCTCTCATGGTACGATAACGAATGGGGCTACTCCCACCGCGTCGTCGACCTGATCCCGAAACTCTTCGCATAGAGGAGGTCCATCATATACAAGATGCCGCATCGATTCAGTTTGATGCGGCTTTTTTTTTGTAAATTGGATTAACTAATTTTCGTGATAGAAAAATACAACATGAAAAATGTTCTCATCCTTACTTTTCCCGTTTATTTACTTCTTTCAATACTTTTTTGTTTTCCGGTTTTCAGCTTACAAGCCAGTATTTCTGATGATCCATGGGAAGAGGTCAATGAAATACTTGCCAGGATTGTAGCGCCCAAATTTCCAGATAAAGATTTCATAGTTACAGATTTCGGCGCAATACCGGATGGCCATACTGATTGTCGCACCAGCATTATGGATGCAATAACAGCTTGTCATAAAGCAGGAGGAGGCCGGGTTATTATTCCTGCCGGTGATTATTTAATCGAGGGCCCCCTCCTCTTAAAAAGCAATGTTAATTTCCATCTGCAGGAAGGAGCCTATCTTAAATTTGGTATCAATCCGGATGATTATTTAACAGGAAGTCCTGAATTTAATGGTTGTGTACAGGTACGATGGGAAGGATTATGGTGTTATAATTATTCCCCGGTTATTTATGCATGGAAAGAAAAAAATATCGCGATAACAGGCAAAGGCACTATAGACGGGCAAACAGATAAGTTCTGGGCACAATGGTATATAAAAAAATTGCATCAGCCAGATCGTCTGAGCTTACGGAAAATGGGAATGGATATGGTGCCTGTCGAAAAAAGAATTTTTGGTGCCGGCCATCATCTGGCACCAGGAACCATTGAATTATATCATTGTCAGAATGTGTTGATCGAGGGGATAACCACAAAAATGCCTCTGGAAAGAACTATTCATCCCACTTTTTGTGATAATGTGATCGTTCGAAATGTACATATTCAGGCAGGCGTACTGAAAGCGCGCAATGATGACGGTATCGATCCTGATTCCAGTTCCGATGTGCTTATTGAAGGGTGCACATTTTATAATTATGATGATGGCATTGCCCTAAAATCAGGGCGAGCCAAAGAAGGCTGGCCTGAAAACGGAGGACGCCCTACAGAAAATGTCATTATTCGCAACAATATCTTCCATGGAGAGCATAACGGCGTATCCATTGGTAGCGATATGTCAGGGGGCGTGAGAAATATTTTTGTATATGATTGCCAGTTTGGAATTGATTTTCAGCAACAATATGTATTTAACGCCAAGTCAAACAGTGATCGTGGTGGCATCATTGAAAATATTTATTTCAAAGATATAACCGTAGGATCATGCAAACAGCTCATCAGAATGGAGATGGAATACAAGGGTGTGCCATACGACTCCGTTGAGCATCCCTTCCCTCCGATCTACCGGCAAATGCATTTTGAAAACATCAATTGCGGTAATGTCAGTGAAACAGCCATTAGTATCGTTGGACTGGAACAGCAGTTTATTGAGGATATCTATTTGAATAATGTCAGTATTAAGGGTTCAAAAATTGATTTTAACCTGAAATTTGTAAAAAGCATTTATTTAGATGATGTCGTCCTGAATAAATAAACGCAATTAAAATTAGCTATCTATTCACTTAAACCTGCTTCCAATGAGATTTTTTATTGCATCAGTATGTTTCCTTTTAATTTCTGTATCATGTTCTTCAGATAAGTCATACAAGATCTCCCTGACGCTTGAGGAAGAAGAGCGGTGGTGGATCGGTGTGATAACTGATTCTCATCTTTTCCCTCTGAATGAGAATTCGGCGTATGCATTTGACTTTTATGGTGATACCAAGGGAAACCAGGGACAGCCTTTATTAATTTCAAACAAAGGAAGATACATCTGGAACGAAGAACCATTTAACTTCCGGTTTGAAAATGGAGAATTGACAGCCGAATGTAAACTGGCTGAATTTCAATCAGGGAAATCAGGTACTACATTAAAGGAGGCATACCTGCATTGCAGCCAGCACTTCTTTCCACCATCTGGTGATATCCCGGCCGAGGAATTATTCACCTTGCCACAATTTAATACCTGGATTGAATTTACCTATTATCAAAACCAGAAGGGGATACTTGAGTATGCCAATGGAATAGTGGAAAATGGATTCGATCCGGGTGTCCTGATGATTGATGAAGGATGGTTCAAGACTTACGGCCACTGGGATTTTGACGGGGAACGTTTTCCGGACCCAAAAGCCATGATGAAAGAATTGAAGAAATTAGGGTTCAAAGTGATCCTCTGGGTTTGTCCATATTATTCACCAAATGGCGTTTTCTGGACAGAACAATTGTTGGATTACTCTAGTAAAGGCGATACCATCTGGATAGTGAATGCTGAAAGCCCTGGCTTCCCGGCCATCATGCAATGGTGGGATGGATTCAGCAATGTAATTGATCTTTCCAATCCTAAGGGGTACAGATGGTTCAAAACGCAACTGGATTTCCTTATAGACGAATATGGAGTGGACGGATTTAAATTCGACGGAGGTGATGCCATCCATTATTCAGATAGCCGTTTCCTTTCGAAAACCAGGTCTTACAAGCAGGATATCAGCCCGAATGAACATTCAGAATTATTTGTGAGACTGGGACTGGAATATCCTTTCAATGAGTACAGGGCTTCCTGGAAAATGGGCGGACAGGCCATCGCCATGCGGCTGAGAGACAAAGAGCATCATTGGAAGGACCTTGCCAAGCTGGTACCCGGGAGCATTAACCAGGGTTTGATGGGATACCCATATACCTGTCCGGACCTGATAGGTGGAGGAGAATATCTTTCATTTAGCAACCTGGAAACCATAGACCAGGAACTAATCGTCAGGGCAGCCCAATGCCATGCCCTGATGCCCATGATGCAATTCTCGGTAGCCCCCTGGCGGGTTTTGAGCAAAGAAAACCTTGAGATCTGTGTTGAAATGGCAAGCCTGCATGTCCGGCTGGGTGAGGAAATCATTGACCTGGCAGAAGAAGCTGCCAGAACGGGGGAACCCATCATCAGGTCCATGGAGTATGCCTTTCCTGGAAACCATTATGCCGATATCACAGATCAGTTCCTGCTGGGTGATCAAATCCTCGTAGCGCCGGTAACCGAAAAGAATGCTGTGAGAAGGGAGATAGTGTTCCCGGAAGGAAAATGGAAAGGTGATGATGGATCTGTGGTGGAAGGCCCGGTCACACTTGAAATAGCCGCCGCCCTCGAAAGATTGCCCTGGTACCGCAAAATTGACTAAAAAACCACCCTGGATCTGTAACTGGTATTCATTAAAACATCATTCTGTCTTTGTGAGGGTATTAAATTAGTCGCCTATATTTTGTGGTTAATGCAACAAAATGCAGTGCCGTTTCAATATCCTCGGAAAGTTTCTTTGAATTGTTTTAATGATTACCCGTTACAGCCTTTACACTTCGTCGATCTCGCGGATCTCGATGGGGATGTCAACGGTGTGCTTGTAGTGTTCACCCAGGTCCTCAATGGATTCATCATCGGTCTCAAAGCACCAGATGATCTTGACCTCTTTGCCTGCCTTGACCAGTTTGTGCAGACGACGGAGGAGTTCAAGGATATATTTTGAGGAGCCGCTGTTGACATACTCAAGCCTGAATTCAAGGACTGACTCCTGATCTATTTCATTGAAATATTCATCCAGCCAGGTCAGTATAGGATCGTAGAAACTTTCCGGATTTTCCGGGATGGATCTTCCCTTCATCAATAAATAACCTGAGCCGGCATTGAAATCTATAGATGGCGTATTGAATTTAGGCTCTATTATAAGGTTTTTCATCAGCTTGTTATTCTCTCAACGTTATTCATAATGCAAGGCCATGATGGGATCCAGTTTGCTGGCCTTCTGTGCAGGATAATATCCTGAAACAACACCTACCAGGAAACACAGCACCACACCCATGATGATCCAGGGCCATGGAATAAAAAAGGAAGTACCGATGATCATACTGACAAGGTTCCCTACCAGGATCCCGAGGATGATCCCGATGGCGCCTCCCATTTGTCCTATCAATACGGATTCAAAAAGAAATTGTTGCCTTATGGTGCTGGACTTGGCCCCTATGGCTTTGCGTATCCCGATTTCACGGGTTCTCTCCGTAACCGAGACCAGCATGATGTTCATCAAACCTATCACTGCTCCGAATAAGGTAATTATACCAATAAGTGTTGCCGCAATGGTCACAAATTTCAGGTTTTCTATCATCATATTTGCGATACTGTCGCTTTTGTTGATATGAAAATCGGATTCATCTTTCACATCCAGGTTCCTTACCTGCCTGAAAACACCTTCGGCTTCCCCTTCGGCAGCGTCCATCAGCATTCCGTCTGCCGGGGTCACATTGATGGAATACCTCATATTGGGCCTTGAGAAATACTGCCGGACGTTAGTATAGGGTAAAATACATAAACGGTCTCCTGCCCCACCCATGGATGATCCTTTCTCGGCAAGTATGCCGATGATCTTATACTTGCCGTTGCCTATGGTGACAACCTTGTCCAGAGCCGCTTCATTTTTATCGAATACTTTATCGATAACAGATTGTCCGACAAGGGCATAGTTCCTGTTTGATTCTACCTCCTGTGCACTAAAATTCCTTCCCTCGCCAATATCATACCCTGCCGTATTAAGATAGTTCTCATCCGCCCCGATAACGCTGACATTGGGATGAGTTTTTTCAGACTTGTACTTCACTGTCGCAATACCTGTGGCACGTGTCCAGATGGAAACTTCGGCCGGAAATGCAAAGGTTTCCTTGAATTCACGGGCCTCCCTGTAGGAGATATAATCATAGTTCCGCCGGCGTTCCCGCTCACCGCCAAAATGCACATTGATTGACCTGCTCTCGATGGAAAAAGTATTCGCCCCCATCCTGCTAAATTCTTCGGTAATAGAGTTCCTTATGGCATCAATGGCTGTCAGGATGCCGACCAGGGCCATGATGCCGAATCCAATGATCAACATGGTGAGAATAGCCCTGAGCATATTGGCCCGGATGGACCGCATACTAATGCGAAGGTTCTCTGAATATAGATGTAAGAGTTTCATAAATTCCTGACAGTTAATACCACGGGCTTCGTGCCAGAAGGCATATTTAATTTTTAAAAATACGAATTATTAAATTAGCTTATTAAATTTGTTATTATTTTGTAATACTTAATTCACAATCAGCCATGATATTTGACCTGGACATGATCCGTAAGGCATACAAACTCCTCCCGGAGAAGGTAGACCATGCCAAAAAAACATTGAACAGACCCCTGACGTTGACAGAGAAGATCCTTTATTCGCACCTGGAGGTGGACCAGGAATTCAGGGATTTTAAAAGGGGGGAAGATTATGTCTATTTCAATCCTGACCGCGTTGCCATGCAGGATGCCACGGCACAGATGGCACTCCTGCAATTCATGCAGGCTGGCAGGGACAGGGTGGCTGTTCCGTCCACTGTGCATTGTGACCACCTGATACTGGCAGAGAAAGGGGCCGAAGAGGACCTGGCCAGGTCAAAGGATTTGAACCGCGAGGTATTTGATTTCCTTGCTTCCGTCTCCAATAAATACGGGATAGGATTCTGGAAGCCAGGTGCAGGGATCATACACCAGGTGGTCCTGGAAAACTATGCATTCCCGGGAGGCATGATGATAGGCACCGATTCACATACGGTGAATGCCGGTGGACTGGGGATGGTGGCGATAGGTGTGGGAGGAGCGGATGCCGTGGATGTCATGGCCGGCATGCCCTGGGAACTCAAATTCCCCAAATTGATCGGGGTAAAGCTCAGCGGCAAGCTCAGCGGGTGGACTTCCGCCAAGGATGTGATCCTGAAGGTGGCGGGTATCTTGACCGTAAAAGGGGGAACCGGCTGCATCGTGGAGTATTTTGGGGACGGGGCCAACAGCATTTCATGTACGGGGAAAGGGACCATTTGTAATATGGGAGCCGAGATCGGGGCTACCACCTCACTGTTTGGTTATGACCAGAAAATGAATGAATACCTTAGCGGTACAGGCAGGAAGGAGATCGCAGTCCTGGCAGGGGATATAGCTGCATACCTGGACGGGGATCCGGAAGTATACAAAGATCCGGATACCTATTTTGACCAGGTGATAGAGATCGACCTTTCGACGCTGGAGCCGCATATCAACGGGCCCTTCACCCCCGATAAGGCCTGGCCCCTATCAGCCTTTGCAAAGGCTGTGAAAGATAACGGGTATCCGGCAAAGCTGGATGTTGGACTCATAGGCAGTTGTACCAATTCATCCTATGAGGATATCACCAGGGCTGCTTCCGTGGCCAGGCAGGCCCTTGAAAAGGGATTGAAAGCCAAATCGGAATTTACCGTTACACCCGGCTCAGAAATGGTCCGGTATACCATGGAAAGGGATGGCCTCCAGCAGGTTTTTGAGAATCTGGGCGGTGTTGTACTCGCCAATGCCTGTGGGCCGTGTATAGGACAGTGGATGAGGCACAATGCAGCCAACCTGGAGGAGAATTCCATCATCACCTCTTTCAACAGGAACTTTGCCAAAAGAAATGATGGCAACCCCAAAACCCATGCTTTCGTGGCATCCCCTGAAATTGTTACGGCTTTGGCCATTGCAGGTGATCTGACCTTCCACCCGGGAAAAGACATCCTGACCAATGAGAAGGGGGAAGAGGTTTCTTTGGATGAGCCTGTGGGACTCGAAATGCCGCCTGCCGGATTTGGGGTGGAGGACAACGGATACCAGGCACCTGCCGAAGATGGTTCAGGCATTGAGATCATTGTGAAACCGGATTCCGAAAGGCTGCAATTGCTTACCCCATTCAACCCCACCGGCGGGGTAGATCTCAGGGATATGAAGCTCCTGATCAAGGTCCAGGGCAAATGCACGACCGACCATATCTCCATGGCCGGACCCTGGCTCAGGTACAGGGGGCATCTCGACAATATTTCCAACAACCTGATGATAGGGGCCGTAAATGCTTTTAACCAGCAGACAAATGCGGTAAAGAACCAGCTCTCAGGCAACACAGCACCCGTTCCGGTTACGGCCAGGTCTTACAAGAAGGAAGGCCTGAAATCTGTGATCATCGGAGATGAGAATTACGGGGAAGGTTCCTCCAGGGAACATGCAGCTATGGAACCCAGGCACCTGGGCGTAGGTGTCGTACTGGTTAAGTCATTCGCCAGGATCCATGAAACTAACCTGAAAAAACAGGGTGTGCTGGCCCTTACCTTTGCCAACAGGGATGATTATGACCTGATCAGGGAGGATGATACTTTCGAGATCAAAGGCCTTGACCAATTTTCCCCCGGTAACCCCCTCCAGCTGGTGCTGCATCATGCAGATGGAAGCAAGGATGAATTTCCTGTGAACCACTCCTACAATAATAAACAGATCGAATGGTTCAAAGCAGGCTCAGCACTTAACCTGATCAAGGAAGATAACAAATAATAAAAGTACATTCATGCTTCTGAAGATCATCACATGGCTCGAATCGCACCAGGGTACCTGTTCATTCCGGGAACATGCGGGGATTGAGTGTCCCGGTTGCGGACTGCAGCGGAGTATCCTGGCACTGCTGAGGGGAGACCTGGTCGAAAGCATCCTGCAATTCCCGGCTCTCCTGCCACTGATGGCCATGTTTGTATTCCTGGGCTTCCACCTGGTCTTCAAGTTGAGACATGGAGCCTTTGTCCTGAAAATGTTTTATATCACGAATATTTCCATCATCGTAATGAATTACATCTACAAACTAATTATTCATTAATCCAAACCAACCATGGAAACAATTGAACAATCACCCAAAGGAGATACCCCTGTAGGACAGGTCATAAAAGTTCCCATTCCTAACTCGCAGGGCATCCTGATACTTGGCATATTCTCCCTGGTCACCACTATTTGTTGCGGCGGGATAGGTTTTGTGGGACTCGTCCTCGGGATCATCGCTGTAGTGATGTCCTCAAAGGCAGAGCAAATGTACGCGGAAAACCCCGCTCCATACACTGAAACCTCCTATAAGAATGTAAATGCGGGGAGAATTTGCGGGATCATCGGGATCGTGGTGAATGGCGTAATAATCCTTGCCGGCATCATTTACCTGATCGTTGTCGGGGCTGGACTGACGGCTTTCTTCAGCTCATTCCCCTGGGAGAATGTGATCAATTGAGATTAGCGGAACGCATAGATGCTTTTGTCAGTCTGGGTGAAGTTCTGAGGGAGGGATTACATGAAGCCGACCTGAAAACGCTTTCTCCGGACAGCCCGGGGGAAATACTTTTTCAATCAGGGGAATTACTGGACCTGGCAGGTGAGGCCGGGGCTGTGAATCCATGGTTTACACCATATTCCATCTACCAGGCCCTCACCAATGCCTGCCGGATGCTTGAGCGGGATCACCTGGTGGACTGGACAGGCAGGTATGATGAGAAAGAGCTTGACAGACCTTCAGTTAAAAACATCGGGACAATTCTTGCAGGGAATATCCCTCTGGCTGGTTTTCACGATTTCCTTTCCATCCTTATCAGCGGTCATCACTTTACAGGGAAAGCCTCAGGGAAAGACGACAGGCTGCTGCCCTTCCTGGCAGATAAACTGGTATCTCTCCAGCCTTCCTTCGGCAACCGGTTCTCCTTTGTGGAAGAGAAACTTGGCCGGATTGATGCCATCATTGCCACCGGGAGTAACAATACTTCCCGGTATTTTGCCTATTATTTCGGGAAATATCCCCATATATTCCGGAAAAACAGGAATGGTGTTGCAGTGCTGAGCGGAAATGAGAACGTGGAAGAGCTCACATCCCTGGCCGATGATATTTTCCTGTATTTCGGACTTGGCTGCCGTAACGTGGCAAAGTTTTATGTCCCGGAAGGCTTTGACTTCAAAGGGTTTTTCCCGGCCATGGAAAAATATAAATCTGTCAGGCATCATCATAAATATGCCAATAATTACCTCTACCGCCGGTCAATCTTCCTGATGAACAGGATAGAACACCTGGACAATGAATTCCTGTTGGTATGCCCGGATACCAGCTTCAGTTCGCCGGTCAGTGTACTGCACTATGAAACGTACGGAGACCTTGCAGCCGTAGACAGGCACCTTTCCCTGTACCGGGAAGAGATACAATGTGTGGTCACTTCGGCACCCGTCGCAACACCCAGGATCCCCTTCGGTGAATCCCAACACCCACTGTTGTGGGAGTATGCAGATAATGTGGATACTTTAAAATTTTTAAGTAACTTGTCATAAAACTAAGATATGGTCCTCAAGTTCAGGTTGATATCAAATGAACAGGATGATTTCATCCGTGATATTGAGATCCTGGATGACCAGACCTTTTTTCATCTCCACGAAGCCATCCAGGATAACCTGCATTTTGACAAATCGCAGATAGCCTCCTTCTTTATCTGTAACCAGAAATGGGAAAAGGAGCAGGAGATCACTCTTTTTGAGCTATCGGAAGAAGAAGCTGCCAAGGTGCTTGTCATGGACAACACCAAAATCGGGGATCATACACAGGGCACCCATGACAAGATGCTCTATGTATATGATGTCTTCAATGAAAGATTGTTTTTCATCGAGCTGGTGGAAATCCTGAAACAGGACAGCTCAAAAGCCTACCCCCGCTTCAGTTTTGAAAAAGGGCAGGCCCCCCAGCAGGTTTTCATGGATGATGAAATGTTCGACGACTCCCCTCCGGATGAAGAATAAATACGCGATTTTCATAGTCGGTCCAACCGGAGTGGGAAAAACAGCCATGGCAGTGAAGGTGGCTGGAGCGCTGGGGACCGAGATCATTTCTGCGGATTCAAGGCAGGCCTATAAAGAACTGAATATTGGTACTGCGGTGCCCGGTACGGAACATCTCAGCAGAGTCAGGCACCACCTTCTACACCACCGCTCTGTACAGGATAATTACAATGCCAGCATGTTCGAGGCGGAAGCCCTGCAGATCATGGAAAAGCTCTTCAGGGAACATGATACAGTTGTTATTGCGGGTGGATCGGGACTCTACATCCAGGCGCTCATTGTGGGAATAGACGATGTCCCCGGGGTGGATCCAGAGATCCGCAAGAAGCTGTTGAAAAGGCTCTATGACGAGGGACTGGAAAGCCTTAGGTTTGAGCTGAAGAAACTGGATCCGGCCTCCTGGGCATCCATTGATCTTAAAAACCCGGCAAGAATTCTGAAGGCCCTTGAGATCAGCCTGACAACCGGCAAGCCTTATTCATCCTTCCTGACAAGAAAAAGCAAGCACAGGGATTTCTGCACTCTGAAGATTGGACTGAACATGGACCGTGCCCTGCTTTATGCCAGGATTGACGAGCGGGTGGAAGACATGATGGAGGATGGCCTCCTGGATGAGGTTCGGTCCTGCCTGGCCTACAGGGACCTGAACGCACTGAATACCGTCGGGTATAAAGAATTATTTGACTATCTTGACGGCCGGATCAGCCTGGATGTGGCCGTCCGCCTCATCAAAAGGAACAGCAGAAGATATGCCCGCAGGCAGCTGACCTGGTTCAACCGTGATGATGAAATAGCCTGGTTCGGTCCAGACCAGTTCGAAAAGATCATGGACCATATCCTCCGGAATGCTCAAACAGGATATCAAATATAACATAAGGGTATATGCCCTTATCATCAATGATCGGAAGGAGATTCTGCTGAGCGATGAATACCAGCTGGACATGAAGATGGTGAAATTCCCGGGAGGTGGTATGGAACACGGGGAAGGGACCATCGATTGCCTGCAGCGGGAAGCCATGGAGGAATTCGGTCAGTCTCTCGTCAACATCAGGCATTACTACACCACTGACTATTACCAGCCGGCCCTTTTCTTCAGGGACACACAGTTGGTCAGCATTTATTACCTGGCTGATTTCAGCGAGGAAATCCGTTTCAGGCTGTCCAGTAAACCCTTTGATATCCCGGAAATGAAGAATGGACAGCAATCCTTCCGATGGGTGCCCCTGTCCGGGGTCGTGGAAGAGGATCTTACCTTCCCGGTTGACAGGAAGGTGATCCGCCTGTTAAAAGACATCAAGGATGCTGAATAGCCGGGCTGAGATGGGAATGGTCTACTTTTTCCGGGGCATAGCCTCTTTAAATTCCCTGATCAATGTCTCAATTGTTTCCTTAACAGAGATGATCTTTGTGGCAATATATGCATTTGACCCGGCGAAGGCGAAGCCATTATAAAAGTTCCCTTTCATGGCATTGACCAGGGCGGCCACAATGCAATATGGAGTAGATTCTATATCGCACGTTTTCAGGCATTTATATGGACATTTAACCGGACGTTTCTCCCCCCTGTTTATCTTGTCAATGAATTCATTTCTTATGGCACGTCCTGGCATTCCAACCGGACTAATGATTATTTCCATATCCTTTTCATAGGAATCAATATAGGATTGCTTGAACGCTGTGGAGGCGTCACATTCATCGGTGGTAACAAAACGGGTTCCCAGCTGTACCCCGGATGCCCCCTTGTCCATTATTTCCTTTATGTCCGCCCCGGTATAAATTCCACCCGCAGCGATTACCGGAATGGTAACGTTATATTCTTCTTCGAAAACCTTTACCTCTTTAATTACATCGGGCAGCAGCTTCTCCAGGGTATATTCAGGATCGTCGAGCTGGTTCCTTTTAAATCCCAGGTGCCCCCCGGCTTTTGGTCCTTCCAGGACGATGGCATCCGGCAGGTAATCATACTGCTCTTTCCATTTGGTACATAAGATCCTGGTAGCCCTTCCTGATGAAACGATGGGGACAAGCTTGGTTTTTGATCCCTTTGTCAAAAACCCGGGAAGATTCATGGGAAGGCCGGCACCGGAAAATATGATATCGATGCCTTCTGAGATGGCTGTTTTTACGAGTTCCGGAAAATTGGTAAGGGCAACCATGATATTCACACCGAGAACTCCACTGGTTATTTCTCTTGCCTTTTGAATTTCTCTCGTCAGGGCCCTGATGTTCGCTTCGACAAAATTCTTCCTGTAATCAGGTTCAAACATGCCGATACAGGCAGCTGCAATCACTCCTACCCCACCTTCGTTTGCTACTGCCCCTGCCAGTCCCGACATGGATATACCTATGCCCATTCCCCCCTGAATGATAGGAAGTTTAATCTTCAGATCCCCAATATTTAAATCCCTCATTATACAAGCTCTCATTAATAATCTGGGCAAAGCTACGCTTTTTTTCTGATTCATCCCTAAAATGCCAATTATGACGAAAGGTATTAGATTTATAGTTAATTAAAGTGTACTTACGCGCCTCTTTTAACCAAAGATGCCTCCCCGACCGGGAGGATCAAACAGGCTGTAGTATGCTGGTTAATAATTCATTGAAGTCAAACAATGATGCAATTGAATAACCTTCAACCTTATTCGCCGACTCATCATATATTAGGATAGAAATCATTTTTGTTCGTTTGCCAAATTCCAGGTCCTTTTTGGAATCTCCAATGAGGATGCTTTTGGTAAAATCAATTTCCGGAAAATCCTTCTTTGCCTGAAGAGCCATACCTATACCAGGTTTTCGCATTGGAGAGCCCTCTTCTTCCAACTGGGGTGCATGATAAATAGCATCAATATTTCCTCTCATTTTCCTGACTTTTTCTAACAGGAAGCTGTGTATTTGATTCAAGTCTTCCTCTGTCATTACTCCCTTTCCTATTCCTTGTTGGTTTGTCACAATGATAAGCCTTCCAAAAAAATTCGAAAGACTCACAATTGAATCAAGTGCCCCCGGAATAAACTCAAACTCATTTAAGGATTTGACATAATCTTTATCCAATTTTCTATTGATTACTCCGTCTCTATCAAGAAACAAGGTCCAGGACTTGTCAATCTTAGGAAACATGCTTATTTCATATTGCGCCCTTTTGAAATCTTCAGGTATTCCAATATCCAGAAAATAGCCTTTGGAAATAGCTCCAAAGAAATTCAATTGATTGGCTTTGGTTTTAAAAAAATCCTTTTCAATTGAAAATATATCTGGAAAATCAAGACGTCTGAATGAACTTACATTGAAAATATAAAGTCCACCATTTATCAATCCCTCCCCGGTAAATTGCTTTTCTGAAAAACTGATAATCTTTCCAATTCCATCTACTAAAATTGTACCGTATCTATCAAATTTTCGCATCGGTTTAAGTGCCAGTGTTACATCCGCTTCATACGCTAAATGAATCCTGAATTGAGCTTGCATATCTGAAAAGAAAAGAGAATCTCCATTAGCAATAACAACATGATCACCAACTACAAATTGCATTGCATTTTTAATGGCTCCTCCTGTACCCAGCAGTGTTTTTTCAATGGCATAGGTGATTTCACAGTTTTTATACTGATCTGAAAAATGTTTCCTGATGTATTCAGATTTATACCCAACTGATAGAATAAACCTGGAAATACCATTTGCTAAAAGGTGATCCATTTGATATTCCAGAAATGGCCTTGATCCGATCAATGCCATTGACTTAGGTATTTCACTCAGCTCAGACCTAAGCCTTGTACCAAGTCCTCCAGCTAAAATGATTGCCTCCATACTTTATTTTGGGAATATCCCTCGTTCAACGAGTTCACAGATTGAATGACCAATGGATATATGACATTCCTGGATACGGGGGGTGTCATTCGAAGGAACATCAAGAAGGATATCGCAATAATCTTTCATTTCCCCACCGCCAATCCCAGTAAATCCGGTAGTTACCATACCAAGTATTCTGGCCTGGTTCATGGCATTGATAACATTTTTGGAATTCCCTGAAGTAGATAATCCTATCAATATATCTCCTTTATTCCCCATGGCCTTAACCAGCCTTGCATAAACCTCTTCAAAAGAATAATCATTTGCTACTGCTGTTAAAAATGAAGTATTCACATGTAGTGCCTCAGCAAAAAGGGGAGGTCTGTCATAATAATACCTGCCGGAAAGCTCTGCAGCCATGTGTTGCGCATCAGCAGCACTACCTCCATTACCGCAAAAAAGTACTTTTCCAGCATTTTTATATCTATAAATTATTAATTCAGAAAGCTTGATAATTGAATCTATTATACGCTTGTCTGATACGAGATGCTGTTTGAGTTTGATTGATTCCGTCAGGTTATTAATAACTATTGTTGACTTGTCCATGTGTCCAATCCGGTTGGTTGAAAAGTATATTTTTGCTGTGTTATTCCTTTTGCCTTAAGAGCCTTAACGACATTAAATCTGCTGTTGCCTGGGCAATAAAAAAAAATAAACCCACCACCGCCTGCACCTGATATTTTACCTCCTGAAGCTCCTGCTTTGATAGCTGTTTCATATATCTCTTCTATCATCCGATTGGAAATTCCATTGGCCAATAGTTTTTTATTACCCCAGGCTAATTTGAGAAGCTCTCCAATTTTAAACAACTCGTCCTTAAGAATGGCTTCTTTCATTTTATAAGCCAGATCCTTTAGTTGATGCGTAGCCTCAATAGCATCTTTGTCCTGTCTCTCGACATTTGCTTTTTGAACTTCTATGATTTTTGATGACTCCCTGTTGATCTGTGTGTAAAACAGCAACAAATGAAATTCCAATTCTTTAAGTACACCCGGCTTTATTCGCAGTGGATTGACTATAATTCTGTTTTTTTTATAGAATTCCATAAAGTTAAAGCCTCCAAAAGTGGCAGCATACTGATCCTGCTTACCTCCAACCAACTGTAAATCTTCCCGTTCTATACTTACCCCTAAATGGGCAATATCATATTCACCCAAAGGTAATTTCAACCACTCTGCAAATACACCAATCAGAGCTATTACCAGCGTTGATGAAGTGCCCAGTCCTGAACCTGTGGGAGCATCTATGGCGGTAATTATCTCACATGGGAGAGCTTTATTGGAATAGTCTTTAACAATCCTGTTGTAGACACCTATCTGCAGACTTATTTCAGGATTGTCCTCCAATTTTTTTTTGGCCTCAAATTCAAATTTGACTTCAGAATTCAGATCATAAAATATGACTTTGTTGTCATCTCTGGGAATAAGCACAACTGTGGCGAAAAGGTCAATCGTTGCGTTGAGAACAGCTCCTGAATAAATATCGCAATAGGGAACTACATCTGTACCACCTCCAGCCAGGCCAATTCTAAGAGGTGCTCTGCTAATATATTTCATGCTTCAATTTGTGAATTCTTGATCTTATCCAGCAATGTAAAGATATTTTGAATTAAAACACCCCAACTATATTTCTTTTTTTCTTCGATAATATTATTAATCATTTCTTCCTGGTTGGTTTCCTGAAAAAACCGGATTATTGCGCTGGCAATTTCATCAGGATTGGTTGAAGTCACATATCCAACTTTCCCATCAGGACACAATTCACTTAATCCTCCAACGTCTGTTACAACCATGGGCTTATTGAAGTGATAGGCGATTTGGGTTATACCACTTTGGGTAGCTGATTTATATGGTTGAACCACCAAATCGCAAGCGCTAAAAAAATATTTGACTTCAGAATCTTGAATGAACTTATCTATTTGAATAATATCCTTTTCAAGGGAGTATTTATTAATCAAATCTGTATAAACCGTCTTATCTGAGTAATACTCACCAGCTATGATCAATTTAATTTTACCATCCCGAAATCGAATATCAGCAAATGCCTCAAGTAGAAGATCAAGACCTTTATATGCCCTGACCAGGCCAAAAAACAATATATACCTGTATGCTGAGTCCAGTCCCAGTTTTGTGAGCGCCTCATCTCTGGCCAACAAATTTCCAAAGTTATCGAAAAGGGGATGTGGGGATAATATTTTTGGCTTAGATTTATCAAATTGCTTAATATCTTCTAATACATTTTGAGACATCGCCACAAATCCATCTACCGGAGTAACGTAATAACGCGTAAATGCTTTATCGCCAATCTTAGATTCGTGAGGAATGATATTATCGACTATGGTAATGATTTTTGAGTGTCGATTTTTTCTAATCTTTCTCAATATCGTACCAAAACAAGGCCCCATAAACGGAAGCCAGTATTTGATAATGATCAGATCTGGTTTTTGACGTTTTATTCGATTGCCCACCGAGAGCCAGTTCAACGGATTTATTGAATTGATACAACGAAGGATGTTCAAGTTATTTGGCCCATCTTCTTCCGAATATTGTGTTTTCCCCGGGAATAAAAAATCAGGATATTGGAGAGTGAAGGTAAAAATAGTTACCGCATGCCCCTCCCTTTGCAGCTCGACTGCTAACCTTTCATTATAAGCAGTTAGTCCGCCTCTGTAAGGATATGAGGTACCAATAATAGCTATTTTCATTTGCTAATGTTTTATTACATCTAACGGGCTTTCCCTTCCTCATACTGTATTTTGCCGGGGAAAAAAATTCCGTGATATTTTAGCGAGAATGAGATAATGGAAGCCCGGTGTCCGGCCTCGATAAAATTCTTACATAGTGCCGTGTTAAAATTGGCAATTCCTCCCCTCAGGGGATGAGCCGCCCGATACATACGATGTTCAAGATTTACAGATTTATGGTTTCATCTATCAGGTAGGCATTCCGTTCAGTGGAATTCCTTGTGATCAGTTCGCCCAGAAAACCTGCCAGGAACAGCTGGGTACCTATGATCATGGCTGTTAATGCCAGGTAGAAATAGGGACTCTGGGTTACCCGCGGCATGGGTGTGGAATGTATGGTGAAATAAATTTTTTGTCCACCGAGCCAGGCCGCAGCAAATAAACCGACCAGGAACATCAGTGTGCCGAATGTCCCGAACAGATGCATGGGCCGCCTGCCAAACCTGCCGATGAAACCTATTGAGATCAGGTCAAGATAACCGACAATAAACCGCTTCATCCCGTATTTGGTCACCCCATATTTTCGTTTCTGGTGCTGCACTACCTTTTCCCCGATCTTTGTAAAGCCGGCCCTTTTGGCAAGAAAGGGGATATACCGGTGCATATCCCCGTAGACTTCAATGCTTTTCACCACCTGGTTCCGGTAGGCTTTGAGACCGCAGTTAAAATCATGCAGTTTGATGCCGGATACCTGCCTGGCAAACCAGTTATAAAACCTGCTGGGGATCCTTTTGGTAAGCGGATCATATCGCTTTTTCTTCCACCCGGAAACGAGATCATATCCCTCCTCCCTGATCATCCTGACCAGTTCAGGCACTTCCTCCGGACTATCCTGGAGGTCGGCATCCAGGGTAATGACTATCTCTCCGGATGAAGACTGGAATCCTGTATGAAGAGCAGCGGCTTTACCGTAGTTACGCCGGAAACGGATCCCCTTGACCTCTGCGTGCTTACCCGACAGCTCCCCGATTACCTTCCATGAATCATCATTGCTTCCGTCATCCACAAAAATCACTTCGTAATTAAATGAATGTACGGAAAGGATGCTTTCAATCCACTCTCTCAACTCCCCCAGAGATTCCGCTTCATTATAGACAGGTACAACGATTGAAATATCCATGCAGGACTTTTAGCTTAGTATTACTCTGCGACTACCTGGTCTTCGGGTTCGTTCTTCTTAAATATAGCAGCAATGATCAGGGCAACTATGGTTCCCATAAGAATGTTGCTGAACAGTCCAATAATGGTCAACATCAGGGGCGTCATGAATTTACCGGATAAGGCCATGGCCTGGTCCAGTGCCTCTTCAGGTAATCCCTTCTCCATGAACTTCTCCATCTGCATGTCCTTCATCTTGCCAATGATATCCGGATCAATTACGGTCCACAGGATATAAGCATAGATAATGCCAATCACACTGGAAACAAGGATCACTATGAATCCGAACTGGAAAGCGGGACCGAAGGGAAGGATACCATCCCTGACATTGTCCCTGAAACTACGGACACCAAGGATCAGCACGACAATGGTTATCAGGATACCCAGGTAACCCATGGTCTGGTTCAGGTTCTGGTCCAGCATATAAAGGATAACATTGTAGATGATTCCCACAAAACCGAGGATCGCGCCCCAGACGAGTCCATTGTAGAAGACAGTGGTATTTTTGTTTTCCATAATTATGAAAGGTTTAGGATTAGTTTAGCAAAGATATTGTTTTTTTTGAGTAATTTTGCAGACTGGGCAAGTCTTATACGACCAGCTCCTGTTGAACTCCCCCAGGTCCGGAAGGAAGCAAGGGTAGACGGTTGTAGCGGTGTGATATAAGTAGCTTGCCCTTTTTTTATTGAGGCCGGTTCAGGCTGGACTCTTCTGTGCTCTTGGACTGCTCATAACCCTGCCGGTATCCCCGCCTGTATTCCTTCATCCGGCTTTCTTTCCTGCCGCGTCTGACTCCCAGGCGGAATGCCAGTGTATACACCAATGCGCATGCTATCAATATGACCAGTATATAGTCCATCAGGTTTACACTGCCTCCTCTTCATCGCCGTCGACATAAATTAACAATATGTAATAGAATACTGTAGGTTCCATATTAATATATATCACATAATTGATGCCAAAGTTCTATTCAGCTATATATCAATATGTTAATATTAAGTTAAAGAATAAAATACAGGTTTTTTGCACGCATGCGAGCCTTGCTATGTCCGATATCGGACACAGGCGCTTATTCGATTATTAAAATATTTTGATTTCAGAGATTAATAAATATCTTTGTCTCATCATTCAGCACATGAAAAACGTCCATATCATAATTGCTATTCTACTTGTGAGCCTCGTGGTGCTCTACAGGTAAGAATGGTATGGATTAATACAAAAATATTATGAAGGCCATTCTCGAAAGATCAGAGTGGCCTTCTTTTTTTTTAAAGGTTTTGACATGTCATGAAACAGAAATTAAGAAGTTCAACGACAACCGAAGGCAGGCTGATGGCAGGTGCCAGAAGTCTCTGGCGGGCCAATGGAATGACCGAAGAGCAATTCGGGAAACCGATCATCGGGATAGTTAATTCCTTCACACAATTTGTTCCCGGTCATGTACACCTGCATGATATCGGCCAGACCGTTAAAAAAGAAATTGAAAAGCAGGGCTGTTTTGCTGCCGAATTCAACACCATTGCCATTGATGACGGCATTGCCATGGGACATGACGGGATGCTTTACTCCCTCCCTTCACGTGACCTGATCGCCGACAGTGTAGAATACATGATCAATGCCCACAGGGTAGATGCCATGGTATGTATCAGTAATTGTGACAAGATCACACCGGGCATGCTGATGGCTGCCATGCGCCTGAATATACCGGCCATTTTTGTTTCCGGCGGCCCCATGGAGGCGGGGAAAACCGGTGGGCGTAAATACGACCTGGTGGATGCCATGATCCTGGGGGCCGATGAATCCATTTCGGACAAAGAACTGAAAATGATCGAAGAGGCCGCCTGTCCCACCTGCGGATCCTGCTCCGGTATGTTTACCGCCAATTCCATGAACTGCCTGAACGAAGCCATCGGCCTGGCACTTCCCGGTAACGGCACCATCCTGGCGACCCATGCCTTCCGGCTGGACCTTTTCAGTCAGGCCGCAAAAAAAATTGTCGAAAATACACAACAATATTATTTTGAGGGGGATGACTCCGTATTACCGCGCAGCATAGCCAGCAAAAACGCCTTTCTGAATGCCATGCGGCTTGACATCGCTATGGGTGGATCCACCAATACCGTCCTTCATTTGCTGGCCATAGCCCATGAAGCAGGCGTGGATTTTACCATGAAGGACATCGATGAGCTATCCAGGAATACGCCCGTGCTTTGCAAGGTTGCACCCAGCTCTGACTATCATGTGGAGGATGTGAACCGGGCAGGAGGAATACTGGCGATCTTGGGGGAATTGGAGAAAGAGGGACTGATAGATACGGCCGTGGTGAGGGCAGACGGAATGACACTTGGTGAGGCTATCGGGCGCTACGATATAGGCAGGGCGGATGATGACAGGGAGGATGTACAGATCTACAGGGCGGCACCCGGACTGGTAAGGAACCTGGTGATGGGATCGCAGAAAAATTTGCACAGGGAACTGGATAAAGACCGTAAAGCGGGTTGTATCAGGGATATGGATAATGCTTACAGCCGGGACGGTGGACTGGCAATCCTGTATGGTAATATTGCCAGGGACGGATGCATCGTAAAAACGGCTGGTGTAGATCCTTCTGTATATACTTTTACCGGCTCTGCCAGGGTATTTGCCTCCCAGAATGATGCATGCACGGCCATACTGGATGACGGAATCTCTCCCGGGGATGTGGTAGTAATACGGTACGAGGGACCCAAAGGGGGACCAGGAATGCAGGAGATGCTATATCCGACCTCCTATATCAAGTCAAAGAAACTGGGGGAAAAATGTGCCCTGATAACAGATGGCAGGTTTTCGGGGGGTACCTCCGGTCTCTCCATCGGACATATCTCACCTGAGGCAGCTGCCGGTGGGGAGATTGCTCTGATCGAGGATGGTGATCAGATCGAGATCAGCATCCCTGAGCGAAAAATTAACCTGCTTGTCCCCGTGGAGGAGCTCGAAGCAAGAAGAGAAAAAGAAAGGGCCCGTGGAGTGGAAGCCTTTCAGCCCGGGACAAGGGAAAGAAACATAAGCACAGCACTGAAGGCATATGCCAGTATGGTCACATCAGCCGATATGGGGGCTGTCAGAAAGGTTGAATAAATTTTGATAATTACAAGCATATGAAAACAAAAAAGGTAAGCGGATCGGAAGCCGTTATTCTATCCCTCCTCGAAGAAGGGGTTGAAACGATATTCGGATATCCGGGTGGTGCCATCATGCCCATCTATGACCTCTTGTATGACTACCAGGATAAGATAAAGCATATCCTTACAAGGCATGAGCAGGGTGCAGCGCATGCAGCCCAGGGTTATGCCCGGGTGACCGGTAAAGTGGGTGTGTGTATGGTTACATCGGGACCTGGAGCAACCAATCTTACTACGGGACTTGCAGATGCCATGCTGGACTCCACTCCCATTATTTGTATCAGCGGACAGGTTGTATCCGGACTCCTGGGTACGGATGCGTTCCAGGAAACGGATGTCATGGGATTTTCCATGCCCATTACCAAATGGAATATCCAGATAACCAAGGCTGAAGAGATCCCGGAGATGATGGCCAGGGCATTTTTTATTGCCACTACCGGGAGACCTGGTCCCGTTATGATCGATATTACCAAAGACGCCCAGTTTGCTGAATTGGATTTCAGTTATGAAAAATGCAAGGATGTCAGAAGCTACGTGCCCCGTCCCAAACTCCAGATGGAATATGTAGAAAAGGCGGCAGAATTGATCAACAACGCCAAGAAACCCATGGCATTGGTGGGACAGGGAGTGATACTGTCAGGTGCTGAAAAGGAATTACTGGTATTTATCGAGAAAGCACAGATCCCCGCTGCCTGGACCCTGCTTGGGAATTCCGCCATGCCGAGTGACCACCCGCTAAACGTCGGTATGCTTGGCATGCACGGGAATTACGGTCCAAATATAAAAACCAACGAAAGTGACCTTCTGATCGCCCTGGGAATGAGATTTGATGACCGTGTAACAGGTGATGTTAAATCCTACGGTACAATGGCAAAAGTGGTACATTTTGAGATCGATCATTCCGAGGTAAACAAGAATGTCAAGGCCGATGTCGCCGTGATCGCAGATATCAAGGAAACTTTTGAGGCCATCCTTCCCCTTATTAAAAAGAACAAGCATGAAGAGTGGCTTAACCAGTTTAAACACGCCTACCAATATGAGTATGAAAAGGTCATAGAAAAAGATATCCACCCCCAGAAGGAGGGCCTGACCATGGGAGAAGTTATCAGGATGATCACAGAGAAGACCAAGGGAGAGGCCATCCTTGTCACCGATGTCGGACAACACCAGATGATCGCCAACCGGTACTTCAAGTTCAAGCACAGCCGGAGTCTGGTTACTTCAGGTGGACTGGGAACCATGGGATTCGGACTCCCGGCTGCATTTGGTGCACAAACGGGTCAACCCGATAAAACGGTGGTTGCTGCTATCGGTGATGGAGGCTTCCAGATGACCATACAGGAACTCGGCACGATATGGCAGAATAAAGCCCCTGTCAAGATTGTCCTCCTGAACAATAATTTCCTGGGGATGGTAAGGCAGTGGCAACAATTGTTTTTCAACAAGAGATATTCTTCAACCGAACTGACCAATCCTGATTTCATAACTATCGCCAAAGGATTTGGCATAAATGGCAAGAAAGTATCGGAGCGGAAAGACCTGGATGGAACCATCGAAGAGATGTTGAGCCACGAGGGTCCCTTCCTGCTTGAAGTTAGCGTGGAAAAAGAAGACAATGTATTCCCCATGGTACCTGCAGGAGCATCTGTCTCAGATATCCGCCTTGAATAAGAAAACTTACAAAATTTTATAAAAATGGAAGAAAAGGAATTCACCATAACAGCTTTTTCTGAAAACAGCATAGGATTGCTGAACAGGATCACGATCATTTTTACCCGCCGGCATCTGAACATTGAAAGCCTGGCAGTATCAGAGTCTGCCATCCATGGGATCTTTAAGTTCACTATTGTTATCAAGACCAACCAGGAGCTGATTGAGAAAGTTGTCAAACAGATCGAAAAGGTCGTGGATGTGCTGAGGGCATATTACCTCTGCCAGGAGGAGATCATTTACCAGGAGATCGCCCTGTATAAGGTCCCCACCGAAGCCCTGACCCGGAGTTCGGAAATTGAAGGCCTGGTCAGAAGATATAATGCCAGGATACTTGAAGTCACCAACGATTATACGGTGATCGAGAAAACCGGTCATAAGGAGGAGACCCAGCTGCTATTCGATGAAATGAAAAAATTTGGCGTACTCCAATTTACCCGGTCCGGCCGGATTGCCATCACCAAAGCTAAAAAGGAAAGGCTGTCTGAATACCTGGTAAAACTTGACACAGAAAAACCCAGGGTTAGAATCTAATCTACTTATAATAAAAAAATGGCAAAACTAAATTTTGGAGGCGTTGAAGAAAACGTCGTTACCCGGGATGAGTTCCCGCTTTCAAAAGCACGGGAAGTGCTTAAAGATGAAATTATCGCTATTATAGGCTATGGTGTACAGGGACCTGCCCAGGCATTGAACCTCAAAGACAACGGGATTTCTGTGATCATTGGACAGGAACCTGATTTCAAGGATGACTGGGACAAGGCTGTAAAGGATGGCTGGGTTCCAGGAGAAACCCTGTTCCCGATTACAGAAGCCGCTGAAAAAGCCACGGTCATTCAATACCTGATATCGGATGCAGCCCAGCGGACAGTGTGGCCCAGCTTAAAGCCCTGCCTGAAGGAAGGGGATGCTTTGTATTTCTCCCATGGATTCTCCATTACCTATAAGGAGCAGACGAATGTGATCCCTCCTGATAATGTAGACGTTATCCTGGTTGCCCCGAAAGGGTCCGGCACCAGTGTAAGGCGGAATTTCCTGGCAGGTACAGGGATCAACTCCAGCTATGCGATTTTTCAGGACTATACCGGGAAGGCCGAAGAAAGAGCCCTTGCCCTGGGCATTGGGATAGGCTCAGGCTACCTCTTCCCTACTACTTTCAAGGGTGAGGTATACAGTGACCTGACCGGCGAACGTGGTGTTTTGATGGGAGCCCTGGCCGGTATCATGGAAGCCCAGTACCAGGTACTCAGGGAGAATGGCCACAGTCCGTCTGAAGCCTTCAACGAAACGGTCGAGGAGCTCACCCAGAGCCTGTTCCGTCTGGTCGGCGAGAACGGCTTGGATTGGATGTATGCCAATTGCAGCGCCACTGCCCAGCGGGGGGCACTGGACTGGCTACCCAAATTCAGGGAGGCAACCCTGCCCGTATTCAAAGAATTATATGAAAGGGTTATAACAGGAGAAGAAACAAAGGTTGTGCTCGAGAAAACCGGGCGTCCGGATTACAAGGAACTCCTTTCTGCTGAACTGAAAGAGCTCAGGGAATCTGAGATGTGGCAGGCCGGCGCCCAGGTACGCAGCCTGCGCCCGAAAGAGGGATAATGGTGCATGGAGGAGAAGAAGAAATTTATACACAGTCTGGTATTCCCGACCTTTTTCCTCGTTCTGATCTGGGTGATCAAGATATCGGAAGCAGCCCTGGAAATGAGTTTTACTCATCTGGGGCTGTTCCCTTTAGAGGCCAGCGGATTAAAAGGCATCCTGTTCGCCCCGCTGATCCACGCCGATTTCAAGCACCTTTTTGATAATTCGGTACCACTCTACTGCCTGAGCATCGCCATTTTCTATTTCTACCGCCCTGTTGCCTACCGGGTATTTTTCCTGATCTGGTTCATCTCCGGGCTAATTGTCTGGCTAACCGCCCGGCCTGCTTACCATATCGGGGCCAGCGGCCTGGTCTATGGTTTTGCATCTTTCGTATTTTTCAGTGGCGTCATCCGCAATAATATCCACCTGCTGGCCATCTCCCTGATCGTAGTATTCATGTATGGCAGCCTGATATGGGGTATCCTCCCCTATGACCTGAGGATCTCCTGGGAATCCCACCTGGTAGGCGGATTATCGGGACTCGGCATAGCCCTGTTCTACCGGAGATACGGTCCGCCGTCAACCAAAAAAGAATGGCCCGAAGAGGATGACGAAGATGAGGAGGAAGGCCCGCCGGATGATGGAACCGGGACAGAATACACGGGCGACAGGGACAGATTCATTTAATTTAATATATATTAGCAGCGATCAAGCGGGAAAGAACATGTTGCTTAAGGTACATCCTGAGAATCCCAACCAGCGGCAGATCCTGAAAGCATGTGAGGTGCTTCAGGATGGAGGCGTACTGGTTTACCCGACCGATACAGTCTATGCGCTTGGGTGTGATATTTATAAAACCAGGGCGGTGGACAAAATTGCGAGGCTGAAGGGAATCAGGTTGAACCAGGCAGATTTCTCCTTCATCTTCTCGGATCTCAGCCAGCTGTCTGATTATACAAAGCTGGTGAGCAATCCCGTATTCAAAATGATGAAAGCTTACCTGCCGGGGCCATATACCTTCATTTTGCCCGCACGGAATAATATCCCGCGTATCTTCCGCAGCAGGAAAAAGACCATCGGTATACGTATACCCGACAACAATATCCCCCTGGAAATTGTCAGGGAACTGGGCCATCCCATTATGACCACCTCCATCCATGATGAAGATGAGCTGATCGAGTATACTACGGATCCCGAATTGATCTGGGACAAATTCAAGGACCAGGTCGATGCCGTAATTGACGGAGGTTATGGAAAAAATGAACCATCCACAGTGATAGACTGCACAAACCATGAACCGGTGGTGGTAAGGCTGGGAATCGGACCGGTCGATTAATTCTCAACCCTGGCAAATTTCCTGTAATCTGTCTCACCGGCCAAAAACAATCTATGTCGCAATATTACTTCTTCCAGAACCCCGGGGAGAAGAGTATGAGAACGGTGAAAAGCTCGAGCCTTCCGATAAGCATGAGGAAGCTCAGGAACCACTTGCCAAAGCCCGGGAAGTGAGCATAGTTTTCAATAGGACCGACAAGGCCTATACCCGGACCGATATTACCGAGTGTTGCCGCAACAGAACCAAAGGATGTCCCAAGGTCATATCCCATGGCAGCCATTACGATCACCCCAATGACCAGGGTGATGATATAAAAGGAAATAAAGGCAAATACGTTGTTCAGGACATCCGGCGTCACAGCATGTTTATTGAACCGTACCGGTATCACTGCCTGCGGATGGATAAGCCTTTTGAGTTCCATGGCCGAATTCTTCAGCAACAGAACGATCCTGAGTATCTTGATCCCGCCACCAGTAGAACCGGCCGAACCCCCGAAAAACATCATCATGAAAATAATAATCCCTACAAGAGGTAACCATGTGAGGTAATCATAAGTCACAAATCCTGTGGTTGTCACAATCGATACGACCTGGAATATAGCCAGGCGGAAGGATTCTTCCACAGGGTGCGTTGAGGTAAAGAAAAGGATCACGCTCAGGAGCAGTGTAAAACCCATCAGGATACCCACATAATACCTGAATTCCTCATTTCGCCAAACCTTGTCAAAACGGCGGTGCATGGCAAAATAAGAGAGGGTAAAATTAGTCCCTGCCAGGAACATGAAGATGGTGATCACATAATGGATATACGGGGAATCCCAGTGTGCAATGCTGGCCGTCTTGGTGGAATACCCTCCGGTTGCCATTGTGGAAAAGGAATGACAGATGGCATCGAAGAGTCTCATATCACCCACCCATAACAGCAGGATCTCCATGATGGTGAAGATGATATAGATGGCCCACAACCTTTTGGCTGTCTCCTTGATCCTGGGATGCAGCTTATCGGGTAGCGGTCCGGGTACCTCGGCCACAAACAATTGCATGCCGCCTACACCGAGCAGTGGCAATATGGCCAGGGACATTACGATGATCCCCATGCCTCCAAGCCACTGGGTCAGGCTCCGCCAGAAAAGGAGTCCATGTGGCAGGATCTCTACCTGGTCCAGGATGCTGGCCCCGGTGGTGGTAAAACCCGAGATG
>JAZGGT010000624.1:0-6698 GCA_036480555.1 Bacteroidales bacterium
CGTATGGCTGATTATCGAAAAGTTGCCGACGTTCTTCTTTGATCACATTCCGCTGGGTTTCTACTCCCACACTATCTATTCTGAGTTGCAGCAACCTGTCGGATTCAAGCCAGAGTCCCAATTCAAGCTGGTTTGATGGAAGGATCTCATAATACAGGGTCTGATCGAAAGAAGTCCCGGCATTATGCACCCCGCCCGCATTGGTTACATATTCAACAAAATCACCTCTTTCCACATGTTTGGACCCCTCGAACATAAGGTGCTCGAAAAAGTGGGCAAACCCGGTCCGGTCCGATTGCTCATTTTTTGAGCCTACATGATAGGTGATGTTTATGGCAGCAATGGGGGTCGAATGATCCTGGTGTAAAATAACATGTAGACCGTTATCCAGGGTGAATTCCTGAAATTCGATCCGGTTAAGCTGAGCATCCGCAAGGGTAAAACAGGTAATCAGGGCAATAAAGCCCAGGAGAATTCTTTTCTTTTTCATAAGAGTATGTTTCTGATTGAAGGTCAAAAATAACTGAAAATAATTATCAGTGGTTCACCATGCGGGAGAAAACATAGCAGATCCATGAAAATATTCAGGGAATACTGATAAAGTAGGATTATTTAGGGCTTATGAACTTTAAAATACTCTGAAACAACAATTCCTTGTTCAAGGGCTTACTGAGAAAATCATTACAGCCCGCTTCAAGGCATTTTTTTTTGTCCTCCTGCATGGCATACGCAGTCTGTGCTATGATAGGGATTTTTTTTGAGGACTTTCGAATTTCCCTTGTTGCATCGTATCCATTCATACCGGGAATCCTGATGTCCATTAAAATGACATCAACATCCTTGTTGTCGTGATAAAGTTTCAAAGCATCATCCCCGGTTCCTGCATGGAGGATACGGATGCCGGAAGGCCTGAGGAATTCTTTAAGCATAAATAAGTTGAGTGGTTCATCCTCTACTATAAGAATGGTATTATTTTTCCAACTGCCTGTGGGTATTTTGGTAATTCGTTTTGTTTTCGGTATTATGTCCGGTTTAACCGGGATTGTTATATATGGAAGGGAAAGGTAAAAGCTGGTCCCAACCTTCTCCTTCGATTCAAGCCAGAGTTCCCCGCCCATTAAATGTGCCAGGTTCCTGGAGATGGCGAGTCCCAGGCCTGTCCCAGCATACAACCTGTTGTAAGTTTCGTTGATCTGACGAAACCTTTCAAAAACAGATAATTGTTTTTCTCCGGGGATCCCTATGCCAGAGTCCTTCACATAAAAAGTCAGGTATTTGTCTTCATTGATTTCAAAACCAAACTGAATAAATCCTTTTTCTGTAAATTTTATGGCATTATCAAGCAGATTTGAAAGGATCTGTCTTAATCGGTTGGGGTCAGTTACCAGGTCAACCTGTTCATCAGGCACAAAATACTGAAATTCCAGGTGCTCTTTTTCCTTGATCTGCAATATTTCAAGGAATTGCTGGTACAACTCTGTCATGATGGAATTGGCACGACAAGGAACAGTTTCTATGGTCATATGCCCTGATTCAATCTTGGCAAGATCAATGATGTCATCAATCAGGTTCAGCAATGTCTTCCCGTTATTGGCAATGATGTTTATAAATTCATTACGTTTTTCCGGAGTAAGGGATTCTTCCTTTAAAAGTTGGGAGAATCCTATGATCCCGTTCATGGGTGTACGGATCTCATGTGACATATTAGCAAGGAATGCAGATTTTAACCTGTCTGATTCTTCTGCTTTTTCCTTGGCTTTGATCAATTCAAGTTCAGCTTTTTTGCGAATAGTAATATCCCTGAACTGGCCTTCAAAGGAGCTGGATTTCGTCCGACTGTCTGTTATGATTCCGCCGACAGCATGCATATACATCTTTTTTCCATTCGCATTGATTATTCTCATTTCCACATCGAATGGAACCCCCTTCTCCATGGTTAGATTGAGTGCTGATAAAAACTCGTTTTTATCTTCAGGGTGGATCAGCGATAAAAAAGTGGATTCGGTAAGGACCAGTTCACCCGGATCATAGCCAAAAAGGCGGTATGCCTGATCAGACCATTCCAGTTCTTTGGTATTCTGGTTATATGACCAGCTGCCTGAAAGTGAAATCTCCTGTGCCTTGTTTAATTTTTTCTGAGATTGTATTAAATCCGTTGTAGCCTCCTTTAATTCTCGTATGTGTTTCTTCAACACCAGGTTCTTTTCCTGGATTTCTTCTGATTGTTTCTGTATCTTTTGTTCGGCATTTTTACGTTCAGTGATATCTTCATAGGTCCCCAGGATACCGATCACTTCTCCCTCGGTGTTCAGCATGGGTAATTTGTTCGTTTCAACCCACATAACCTTACCACCAGGAACTGTTATTGTTTCCCGGTATCTGAGTTTGGGTTTTTTTGATTTCAAAACCTGTTTATCATCCTTTATGTAAAGCCTTGCTGATTCCTTCCATGATAGTTCGAAATCGGTCTTACCAACGATTTCTGCAGGATCCTTAATACCGGAATCCCGGGCAAACATCTGGTTGCACCCCAGGTATTTAAATTCAATATCCTTCCAGAAGATGCGCTGGGGGATATGATCCAGGATCATCTGGAACATTTTCCCGGGGATCATGGTATTATGCTTGAAAGCATCTATAAGGTAACCCAGGTTATCAAGTGAACCAGTATACTTTAACAAACTGATCTGTTCTTCCAGTTTCTGGATCTTTTCAAGAAGTTCCTTTTTTGATGGATTAAGACTCATTACCTGGTTTATATATAATTCCTCTTAGTTGGTCCGGCAATTTTGATGAAATTCATACTCGACTGCTTTTGGGCTATTAATGGTTTTAAAGAATTGATCCATATATTTTATCGTCTTGTTCAATTCCTTTTCAGTTAAAAATGGCACACTGCTGCAGGTCTGGTAAATCTCATCCTTGCGTTGTTTAAATTCATCCAGTGCCGCCTGTAGTTCTGCATCCGGTTTGCAAAAACCGCGGTAACACCTGGTCCTTACTGACTCGATAGGCAGGAATTCAGCCGGTATCGCATAGGGTGGGTTGACAAGCCCGGACCAGTCAAAGTCATACGGAATGACGATAGGCAGGACCGTGGAATCTTCCTTCAAAAGCACTATATTGTGCTGTACCCATACCGACCAGTCAGTATTCCCGATCATATATTGAAACACAGACATCACCGTGGTCTTATGCTTGTTGGTCCGAGTCTGATGGATATTTTTAACTTTTAAGATCTCACAACCATTCCTACGTGCCATTTGCTGATTTGGTTCTATCAGAAATGCCATTTTTTCAAGTGTATCAACCTTTCCCCTGGTATCGGCATAGGTCAGGTGTACCAGTCTGACACGGAAACATTCTTCTGTAAAAAGATTGTACAATTTATAGGATAAATATTCTTTAAGTAAATTTTGCTCGTAGAAATCTTTCCTGGACCTGCAATGTGTAACGAGCTTGATTTTATCCTGTCCGTCGAAAATAGTGTTTATTACAGTACTGCTGGAAAAATTCAACCGCAGGGGAGGAAAATCACAATTGATTGGATCTTTCCTGAAATTTCCGCGCACCCTGATCTTTATTGGCAGAGTAATTTCATTCCCTTCCTGGTCGGTATAACTGATTTCTGCCGGATGGCTCTCTTCTTCCTCCCTGTCGCGAAAAACTGCCTTAATGTCCATACTAAGGGTAAGGTACAGTGTTTCATCTGATTGGAATAAAGGTGTTGGCAGATCTTCAGTACTGGATGAAACATCCTGTGCATAAAGCCAGGAGGAAGAACGAATCGGGCATATCAAAACCAGGAGTGATAGAAATGCTACGTAATTTTTATTGATTAATCTCATCATTTATTTTTTTTCTGGAAAGGAAACAACCTGGAGAAATTAATTGACAAATGAAATCAAGAAAGATGGATGTGATTTATTCCAATGTAATGAAAATTATCGAAACTCATGCCTGTTGCCAGATGAATTTACCAGGTACAAAACATTGTTTTCGATCGTAATGCCCTGCATTTCAGTGCCATTCGAATAAAAAGGAACATCCATGGCGTAAACCCTGGATTGATAAAGAGAGGTGATCTCCTGAACATTTGTATGTCCGATAAAAATCCTGCTTGCCTGAAATGCCGAAAGGATTTTATTTAATTCTGTCTCAGGCAAGCGTTTGTATTCATGGTTGTCCTCCAGGTAGCCCCTGTACCAGAAGGGTCCATTTTTACCCATGATGGTTTCTCTGTTTATTTCCCCGCGGGATTCCCTGTTCGGATAGTTAAGAAAAAATCTGACATTGTTATTGATTTCATGCAGCGTGAATCCAAAATCAACAAATTCAGGAGATAAACCAGCATGAACAAATAGATGATCGTTGATCTTGAGAATAGTGTTTTTCGATCTTAGCCATTGTCCAAGGATGGTTTGTTTGCTAAACAAACCTGCATAGGACAAATTTAATTTATCGGCCATTAGCAGGTATTTATCCGCAACATAACTCTCATCATGGCTCATCACCATGATCTCATGATTGCCGAGGATCAGGTGAACTGCTCCACCGGTTTTCGCTGCCTGACCTTCGAGCCGGTATATCAACCATAATGCTTCTGTAACCTTATCTCCGCGGTCAAAGATATCTCCAAGAAAAACCAGGTGACCCTTCCCCCATGTCCAGTTAAATACGGGATCAATAATACCGTTACTACGAAGAAAAACAAGCAGGCTGTCGTAACCCCCATGGATATCGCCTATTACCATGATTTGCTTCACTCCCTGAAATTGATCGGCTTGTATTTCCCTGTGTTTACTGACCAGGTATTCCAGGCTGTCCTGCGAATATCCCCTCATCAAGAATGGATTGGATTCAGCCCTGAAGCTGGCTTTTTGCTTGGATGTCATACGCCTGGCTGAATCATGGACCATGTAAAATGCCTTTATCCTTCGCTGGCCTTTCCATCTGACATAGGGACCATCATGAAAACCGGGTAATTTTTTCACATATTCATCCCAGAGGTATTTTGAAATTTCGCTGTGGAAATAACTGACTGACTCATCATAAGCGGTAGACTTGTATTGGTTTTTATGATTGAGTGCAGCCCCGTTGCGCACGAGGTATTTTACCGTTTTAATATCCCCTTGCCGGGCAGCATATATAAGGGATGTGTTATCAGCTGAATCCAGCGCATTGATTTCTGCCTGATGGGATACAAGCAAGGCAACTTTCGTTTTATTTCCCTTTGCAGCAGCATACATCAGGGGACTTAATCCACTAACGAATTGGTTGACATCCGCTCCCTTGTCAATCAGGTAATGAGTTACCCTGTTTTTATTGTACAGTATGGAATATACCAGCAATGTGGCAGCGCTGTCATCATACACGGTGTTGATGTCATGATCGGCCAGGTATAAATCAAGCTTATCAAAATCCCCATAATCCAGGTATCTGAATACAGGGTCGCCGGCAAAAACATTAAAGCTTTGTCCGAACAGACATGCTATCAGAAATATTTGATATAACAGATTCAATACCGGATAAATAAGGATGCTAAGATAGCAAAATGCTATTCATATTTCAGCGATTGGGCAGGATTGGTATTGGCGGCACGGACGGTTTGAATGCCGACAGCCAGGAGGGCGAAAAGGATGACGAGCAATCCGGTGAAGACAAAAACCAGCCAGCTTATCCCGGCCTGGTAAGGATAGTTATCCAGCCATTTGCCAACAACCCACCAGGTAAGGGGTGATGCAATGAGGATGGCCAGCAGGATGAGTTCAACAAATTCTTTGGATAGCAATGTGAGGATACGGTTGACACTAGCCCCATTAACTTTGCGTATGCCAATCTCTTTGGTCCGCTGAAGAGTAGTATATGATGAAAGCCCGAACAGTCCCAATGCCGCAATTATAATTGCAACCAGGGAGAACACACCCACGGCAACGAAAATCTGTTTTTCTATACGGTACTGGCGGTCATAAAACTCATCCAGAAAGAAATAATTGAATGGATTTCCGGGGAAGAATTCATCGAATTTCAATTTAAGTTCATCAATGGCCTGATCCACCCGGTCCGGGCTGATCTTCATTACGAAAAAGGCTTCGATAGCCGGAAAATATCGATAAAGCAAGGGAATCGGTTCCTGTTTTAGCGACATTTGGTGATAGTCGGCAATGACCCCGACAATATGACGATCTTCCCCGTCTATACGGACATTTTGTCCAACGGCTGCCTCAGGAGAATCATATCCAAGAAATGTTACGCTTTTTGCATTGATAATGACCCCCAGGTTTTCTGTTCCAAATTCAGGAGAAAAATTTCTACCGGCAAGAAGCTCAATGTCAAAAGCAGGAATATAATCTTCATCCATTCCAATTTTATCAACATGTCCGTAAAACCCGCTCTCTTCAGGGGTGGGATATAAGGACATAAAATTATTTTTTAAATATATCGATATTTTGTATTGATTGGCATAAATACCTGGGGAAGTTCCCGATAATAATCGGGACAGGCTCTTGCTATTTTCCAGTAATAAGGCCAGTATATAAACCATAATGTATATGAAGACAAAATGCATATGAAATGAAAAAACGACGTATCTTTTTGTTCTCAGATCTTGCATAATTAAACTATTTTTGGTATATTAGATGTAATGACAACGATACGAAAAGCATATAAATTCAGGCTAAAGACCAATATGGTTATTG
>JAZGGT010000625.1:0-3238 GCA_036480555.1 Bacteroidales bacterium
GTTAATATTAGAGATGCTTTCGAAGGCATGGATGAACTGCCATTAGTTGTTATGCTAGATAAACCTTTTGAAACGGAAGAACTACTTTCCACAGTGGAACAAATGATTGCAGGAACCCTGGAGGAGTGATATTCCGGTGAATTCAGCATGGAACCGAAAACCAACAGACTTTATCGCTTTGCCCTCTGGTTGATCAGGCTGAGGTGGCTGGGTGTTCTGAGTATCGTTCTGGTCACTTTTGTCTCCAGCCGGATCCTGGAAATAACTGTCCGTGAATACAGTTTGTATATTGTTGCAGCCGCTTTTCTAATGCTGAATATCCTGCACCGCCTTTTGTTGATAAGAATTATGCGGCGTGAGGACAGGGATCCTGCAAGGCCACTCAGGTTATTTACGAACTTCCAGATCTCCGCTGATTTTATTGTCCTTACCCTGTTGCTTCATTTTTCAGGAGGAATTGAGAATCCTTTTATTGTATATTTCATCTTCCATATGGTTATGGCCAGTATCATATTGTCCCCGTGGGAAAGCTTTGTTCAGGCAAGCTTTGCATGGAGCCTGGTGATACTGCTTGCCACCCTGGAATTTTTTGGGAGCATTCCGCACCATCCACTGAATGGCTTTGTTTCACATGATCTGTTCGAGAGCAGGATCTATCTTTTCGGGATCGGACTGGTATTTATCAGCACATCATACCTGGTGGTGTATATCACCAATTCCATCGTGATGCGATCACGCAGGCATGAAGAAGCGTATATGAGGGCCAACAGGGAACTTGAGAAAAAAGATGATATCAAAAATGAATATGTGCTCCGCATTACCCATGACATCAAAGGCCACCTGGCTGCCATTCAAAGTTGCATGAGCGTACTGCACAGCAAACCTGAAGGAGCCATCCGGCATGACTGCAAGGAGTACCTGGAAATGGTCTCCCTGCGTACATACACCCTGATCAGATTTGTGAAAGATCTACTTTACATTACCAAACTGAAGCTGAGTAACGAATTCACGACCAGTCTTTTTTCCATCCGTGGATCCATTGAAAAAATAGTGTCTAATCTGGAATCATCTGCCATGGAAAAATCAATCCGGATCCATGTGGATATAGATGATTCCGTGGATCAGATATCCGGGTTACAGTTATCCATTGAAGAACTGATCACAAATCTGCTGAGTAACGCCATTCAGTATTCAGATCATGACAGTGATGTATACTTGAAAGTCAAAGCCTGGGATAAGCAGGTCCTATTTGAAATACAGGATCAAGGTCAGGGGATCCCGGCACATGAACAGGAACTGGTATTTGAAGAATTTTACAGGGGAGCCACTACCAAAGCTGCAAGCCCAGGAACCGGTCTGGGATTGGCGATCGCAAAAAAGATCGTTCAGACCCATGGAGGAAGAATATGGGTTGAAAGCTTTGAAGGTAAAGGTTCAAAATTCTTTTTTACCCTGCCTCTGGATCATTCCTCCGGGGCATGATATTACCTTTTAACTTCGTATCTCAATCTGTTTCAGCAGATCCTTGAAGATTATAAAATGGAATGGCAGGAAGTTGTACCAGTAAAGCCTGCCACGGAAGCCCTTGGGCTGGAAATAAGCATGTACCGACAACCTGTTCCTCTGTTTGTCCTCCAGGCGGATCCTGAATTCAAGCCAGGCCTTTCCCGGCAATATCATTTCAGCTCTGAGAAGCAGTCTATTATCCGGAACAAGATCCTCGACTCTCCAGAAACCTATTACATCATTGATCCGCAGTTCCGACTCACTTCTTCTACCACGGGATGTACCCACGCCCAATAATATCCTGACAATGAATCCCCTCAGCCTCCAGATCCAGTTGTTGTGGAACCATCCTTCCCTGCCACCTTTCCTGCAAATGGAATTGAACAGGCTTTGGGTTGATTTTTCAGCGAGAATGGAATAGGAGCTTGCAAAGCATAGAGGTTTCTCGAGGTCTGTCAGTTTCATGGCCAGTTCGTAGGCGGGCGGGCAGGCATCGGACTAAGGTGTATATATGGCATCGTGATCTTCCCTTAAAAGAGCCCTGAGGAGTGAGACTTTATAGCCTATGGTTTTGAAAGGTATCAGCTTTTTGATCTCACTGTCAACACAAATCACCTCATTTTTGACTCCTTCCATCAGGCACTGGATGATGGGAGCAGGTACAGGGGTCAACAGGCTTGTGAAGTAACTGTAAAGCTTGATGCTCGATATTGGGGAGTTCAGGAACAGCCTTCGTTTTCTGAGAATTTTGGCCAGGGTCCTTATCATCTCCTTGTAGCTGAGAACATCATCCCCGCCAATCTCAAAGGATCTGCCGGAGGTCTCCTCCAGTTCAAGTACCCCCACCAGGTATTTGACCACATCTCGGATGCTTATCGGCTGGCAGAGGGTATCGGTCCAGGCAGGGATGATATATACTGGCCAGTTCCTGACCAGGTATTTGATGATCTCATAGGAAGCTGAGCCAGAACCTATGATAATGGCAGCACTGAGAATGGTACATGGAACCTTGCTCCGGGTCAGTATCTCTGCCACATTCAGCCTGCTTTTCAGGTGGCTTGACAGATTTTGTTGATACCTTCCCAGTCCCCCGAGATAAATAATCCTCTTCAGGTTCATCTCCTCGGCGATTAAGCTGAAATTTGTCACAGCCTGAATATCCGCATACTCAAATTCCTTTTTGCCGAGTAGCATGGAATGTATGAGATAGTAGGCCACAGTTATGCCTTCCAGAGCCGTCCTCAGATCCCCGACATTCAACGCATCCGCCACGCAAATCTCGGCATCAGGCCATAGTTCCGCATGCTCAGGTGAAGAGCTGCGGACCATGATCCTAACCCTGTATCCCCGTGCCAGCAATTCGGGTACCAGCCTGCCACCGATATATCCCGTTGCCCCAGTAACAAGCACGATGCCCAACTGCGGCCTGGGCCTTGTGGGCAGGTCATTGCACAATAGTTCATCTGCATTCCAATCCATAATCCATACGCCTGGTGGCATAGACAAAATTGCTAAATATTCTTTTTACCTCAACCTGAATTATGAAGTGAAACAGATTAATAGGTAGTGTTCCAGTTTGGGTTGTTCTCTTTAACTATTTTTTAAAAGCTCATTTATCCTTTTGCAAACTTCCGGTATTGCATCAATTAATTTCTTTGAAATAGTAGTAGAAACTTCTGTTGGAATATTTTCTACCTGACAGGCAATAATTATCACATCAACTTTACAAAGA
>JAZGGT010000626.1:0-3224 GCA_036480555.1 Bacteroidales bacterium
TTGTCCCAGCTTTGCTGCCTCCCCATAATGGGAAGGGACATGCGTTCCTGGTCCCTCGTCAAATCCCCTGATATAGAAGTCCAGCTGTCTCCCCGGTTATCTGATCGCCACACCCGGTGGGAAGCAAAATATATCCTTGCCGGGTTATGTGGACTCACCAGCATTGGTGAATCCCAGTTAAACCGCTCGGGGCCTTCTCCCTCTCCGGGTTGAGGCATGATCAGGATCTGCTCACCGGTAATCCGGTCTATGCGGTGAAGTCCACCTTGCTGGGTCTCCGCATACATAATGTCAGGATTCCCGGGCTCGGTAGCCGTCTGGTGTCCATCTGCACCCAGTATTTTAAACCAGTCGGCATTCCTGATGCCAAGTACATTATCGGTGCGTGAGGGTCCGCCATGTGAACCATTGTCCTGGGTCCCCCCATAAATAAAATAAAATGGTTCACGATCATCCACTGCCAGTTTATAGTATTGGGTAACCGGGAGGTTTTCGATGAAACGCCAGGTTTCTGCCAGGTCATAGCTTTCGTATATACCTCCATCAGTGCCGATCAGCAGATATGCGGGATCATCTCCGCGAAAAGCAATGGCATGATTGTCAGAGTGTTTTTTACTCTCACTCAGGCGACGGAAGGTTTTCCCATGATCATCAGAAACCTGGATGCGGACATCCATCAGGTATAACCTGCCTTCAGCGTGCGGCGAAGCGAATAGTTCCTGGTAATAATGAGGGCCGGTTGCCCCTGATACCGTATTTGATTGTTTATCCCAGGTCGTACCTCGATCGGTGGACATAAATATCCCACCCGTTCTCCTGTCCAGTTCAATAGCTGCATAAACCACATCCGGATCCTGGGGTGATACCGCAAGGCCTATCTTTCCCAGGTTTGATGTGGGAATGCCCTCGCTAAGTTTTTCCCAGGTTTCCCCTCCGTCCTGGCTGCGGTGTATACCCGACCCGGGGCCTCCCCCCAAATAGGCAGCAATATTCCGATGCCGCTGCCAGGTAGCAGCATACATCCAATCCGGATCGCAGGGATCAACCACAAGATCGGTAACCCCGGTCCAATCATCATCCCCGAGAATCCTTTTCCAGTTCTCTCCCCCGTCATTCGATTTGTAAATTCCACGCTCCCCGCCTTTCTTCCACAGCGGGCCCTGGGCGGCTACGTAAACAACATCAGAATTCTCAGGATGGATGATTATCCGGGCAATATGTTCAGATGATTTGAGCCCCATATTCTTCCAATTCTTTCCCCCGTCCATGCTTTTATAAACCCCGTCGCCGATACCTACATGCCTTCCCCCAACATCCTCACCTGTCCCAACCCAGACAGTATTCGGATTATTCGGATCAATACTTACACAACCGATAGAATAAACCGGTTGTGAATCAAAAACCGGGGTCCAGGTAACACCTGAATTAATTGTTTTCCATACCCCCCCGGATCCCACGGCCACGTACCAGATATTATTATTTTCCGGGTGTATGGCAATGTCTGCAATTCGTCCGGACGTGAAAGCGGGACCAATGTTCCTGAATTTTAATCCGGCAAAAGGGTCATCTGATGATTTTGAAGAAATTTCATCCTGTGCAAAAAGACTTGCACTTGCAAGCAGCAGAACAAATACAAAATTTTTCATTTAATTTATGTATGGGGGTTAATATCTTGTGGACGTTTAAGGTACACAATTATCATATACTCTATGTGAAAAATATTATAACAAAATCTTAATTTTGATTATTCCGGTTCTCAGGAAAACTGACGGTTAAATAAAATTGAATCCATGAAAAAAGCAATTATCCCTCTGTTGTTATTGACAAGCCTTGTTACCAATGCCCAATCAATCCATGATAAACAGGCTGTCAAAGCCATTATGGACAGGGTAAATAAATACCAGTTTGAAAACCCCTGGCAGGAATTTGATAACAACTGGATACGCGGGACTTATTATGCCGGTGTCATGGCATGTTATTTCGCCACCGGGGATAAAGCATATCTGGATCAATGTGAAGCCTTTTGCCAATCCCTGAACTGGAAGTTGCCTGCCCTGCCTCCCTGGCAAGGTGGCAGTGGGGTAAATCTGCTGACCTGTGGACAAACCATGCTGGAGTGTTACATGGTAGAAAAGAAAAAATACAAAATTGAATCCATCATTGCCCACCTCGAAGATCCTGAAATCAGGAATCCTGTATCAAACCCGTTAGAATGGTATTTTGAGGCAGGCAGGCGCTATGTCGACGGATTGTTTACCGGTCCGCCAACCCTGGCCATGCTGTATGATGTTACAGGGGAGGATAAGTACCTGAATTGGATGGAAACCTGTTTCTGGGATGTTTACGGCAAGTTATTCGATATTGAAGAAAACCTTTTTTACCGTGATCATCGTTTCTTTCCGGATTGCATGGAGCAACGAGTAAATGATCCTGTCTGGCAGGGAAATCACCAGGTAACTGCCTCAGGTAAAAAAGTCATATGGTCCAGGGGTAATGGCTGGGCCTTTGCGGGAATTGCAAGGATCCTGAAATATCTCCCCCGGGATCATCCAAGCTATAAAAGATACGAACAGGTATTTAAAAATATCGCTGGATCACTGGCTGGCAGGCAATCAGAAGAGGGATTCTGGTATCCCAACCTGGCCGATCCTGATCATATTCCCTTGAAAGAAACAAGCGGGACAAGCTTCTTTATTTATGGATTGGCATATGGGATCAATACGGGGGTATTAGATAAAAACGAATATTTGCCCATTGTAGAAAAAGCCTGGAAATCTGTTTGCGTTGCTGTAAGTGAAGATGGTAAAGTCCAATGGGGACAGAAAGTAGGAGATCGTCCGGTAATGCATCAAAAGGAAGATTCACACGAATATATTTCAGGTACTTTTTTACTGGCAGCGAGTGAAGTCTACAAGTTGTAATACAGGTCACCGTAGTCTGGTTATCCACTGAGTGCAGACAATTCAGAAAAAAACCGGGCTAACGCTTGCCTTGAGCCCCTGTTATGCCGTAACTTTGTATAAATCATCAAATCCAGATAACCATGCCTACCTACATTCTTATGACGAAATTATCTCCTGATCTTTCAATGCAGATGAAAGAAAGGGCACAGCTGGGAAGGACCTGGCTGGACCAGGTTAAAGAAACCTGTCCGGAAGTTAAATTCCTGGCACATTATGCATTGCTGGGTCAATTTGATTTCATGGATATTTATGAAGCACCGG
>JAZGGT010000627.1:0-4400 GCA_036480555.1 Bacteroidales bacterium
TTGGAGGGGGTATATATCCAACCTACCAGATGGACCTGCCCGGCTGGAACTAGATGAATTGATTTTACAAACAGAATAATATGAAAAGGACCCGGCTTTACAGATCTCTAATAATAATACTCATCAATGCTTGTTTAGCCAGCTCTCTTTTTGCCGCAAAGATTGCCATCGTCCAGTACGAGATACAAGACCTCAATGAGGTAGGTGTGGATGCAGGCCGCCTTGAAAACTTTATCAGGGAAGCTGCTGCCCAGGGCGCGGATCTGGTAGTAACACCTGAAACAAGTTTTTACAGGTATGAACCCTGGGAACAGGATGGGGTGACCATGCTTGACCTGGCCAAACATTACGATGAGTTGAAAAGCAAATTCTCATCCCTGGCAGAGGAATTGAATATTTCCCTGGTAATAGGTCTCAGGGAGCCATCGGGACATGAAGTAAAGCCTGTCTTCAATACCGCCCTGTTTATCGGTCCGGGTGGAAAAATTCTCGGTAAGCAGCATAAGGTATTCCCCTCAAATGCTGAAATGAAATGGACCAGGGCCGGCATCACTCATTCAGTTTTTGAAACAGCCTTTGGACGGGTGGGCATGATGATCTGTAAAACAGCAAAAACCAACTGGTGGAACAGCTTTAAAAAAGAGGATGATCTTGACCTCTTCATCCTGATAGCCGGGGATAAGGATGCATCATCCTTCGACAGGTTTTCCTCCATATGTGTAAAATCAAATTGTTATGGATTGATAGCTAACCAGATTTGCGGTCCGGATACAGATGAAAAAGCCCGAAAAGGAAACTCTTCCTGGGGGTATCCTGACGGAAGGGTAGATAGATTAGGGGGAGGAGAGAATATCTTTTATCTGGATCTACCGCTACCCGTTGAGAACTCATTTGGACCACAATATGGTCAGATAATGGTGGACCCGGACAATCCGTCCTGGTTGGTTTACAACCGGGATGAGAACAGGGATGGCAGGCCGGATCCATACTTTATGTGTGGTCCGGGTGACCCGGAAGGTTTCTTGTACCGGGGGATTCGCAACCTTAACGGAACCCGGTGTGGTGACCAAATGAACCTTATCGAAAAGGTCAGGGTGAACGGTGGGAACTGCATCTACCTGATGGCGGTAAGAACCCACGGAGGTGATGCGTGGAAAGATATGGAAAGGGATCCTGAGAATTTCCCTGACAAAAAGCACAATCCATGGGTAGGGCTGAACCCGGCCTATGGACTGAACCCGGATATACTGGACCAGTGGGAACTTTGGTTTACGGAAATGGACAGAAACGGGATCACCATATACCTGTTTATATATGATGATGCCATCAGGGTTGGAGAACAAATCGGCTGGCATTTAGATGAAGCCGGTAACCTCCATCCGGGTGAGAAGCAATTCCTGCAGGATATTGTAAATAAATTCGAACATCATAAAAACCTTGTCTGGTGCATTATGGAGGAAGGACAGGAAATAGGAAAAGACTGGCAGCTGCATATTTCAAAAATTGCGGAAGCCATCCGTGAAGCTGATGATCATAACCATGTCATCGCCAACCACCAGCTTGGAGGCAATGTTTTTTACCATGCCGATGATCCCAATATCGACCAGTTTGCGATCCAGGGTAACTGGGAAACAGGAAGCAGTCCGGATAGCATCCATACCTGGCTGGTGAAGGCATGGGATCTTGCCAAAGGAAGATACAACCTGAATATGGCCGAATACAAAACCCATGATAATCTGTCCCAGGCCGGTGATCGCGAAGGGATCAGAAAAAACAGCTGGGCCATTGCCATGGCCGGCAGTTACATCATGGTATTGGGTATGGAGATTATCAATACCCCCCCGGAACATCTTCAGGATTGCCGCCACCTGCAACATTTTTTTGAGTCAACCAACTTCAATTACATGGCCCCCCATGATGAGCTGAAACATTCCGGAACAGAATATGTGCTTGCCTCGCCAGGATATAGTTACATCGCTTATTCATCTGAAAATTCAGGAGAACTCGGACTCCAAAACATAGATGCAGGAACCTATGATATGAGGTGGTATGATTGTGTTACCGGACAAAGCCTGCAACAGAATAATACAAAAATCCCTTCCGGCAGGCAATCATGGAAAAAACCTCCGGAATTAGGTGACGAGGTGGCATTGTACATCACCAGATCAGATGGGAAAGTAAAGCCAGAACCTACTCATACACAAGAACAAGATCCCGGAAGGGTTGAAAAAAAGGCTATCACAACCCCGGTTACTCCGAATATCATACCGATTGCACCGGATCAAAGGATCACCACTAAAAAAGATACACCTGTATACATCCAGCTTACTTATAATGACGCGGATGGTGGACCCGGTCCCTATACAACCTCAATTATCATCCAGCCATCATATGGGAAACTGACAGGCGTGGGCAATGATCAGACCTATACACCGGTTCCGGGGTATACCGGTATTGATACCATTACCTGGAAAGTTAATGACGGCGCAGATGACTCTGAAATCTCAACAATTCATATAACAATAGAAAAATAAACAATCTCAAAATATTAATATCATGAAAAGCTACTTCTTCGCCATCCTGTCTTCACTTTTGCTTTTATTATTCAATGCTATACCAGCAGCATCCCAGACAAGCGCCCTTCTCAATGAAGGGATCTATCTCATACCCCATCCGCAGGAAGTAAGCCTTGGCGGGGAAGATTTTATCCTGGACGATGAACTGACCATTGTACTGGACAAGAATGCATCTGACCAGGACAGGTTTGCAGCCAATGAGCTAGCAGAAGAGCTCAAAAAAGAATGGGGGGTGAGGAAGACAGTCATCGCTGGTTCTGCTTCCGGCAAATCAATCATCCTGATACATAAAGGGGTTTCCAAAGATATCACTGGTCTGCCAAAAAAGAAAGCCCTGCAGGGATATCAGCTGGCAGCGGGAGCCGATCAACTGGTCATCAGGGCAAAGGGTGACGCGGGACTGTATTACGGTACGCAGACTTTATTGCAGATCATTAAAAAGGGACCTGAAGATGTAATGGTTCAAGGAATGGAGATCACCGACTGGCCTGATATTTCCGAACGGGCTGCTCATTATGATACCAAGCATCACCAGGACAAGCGTGAGTATGTTGAAAGTTTTATCCGTGATCTTGCCATGTACAAGATCAATATGCTTGTATGGGAATGGGAAGACAAGTTCGAGTATCCCAGCCATCCGGAGATTGGTGCTCCTGGCGCCTTCACCATGCAGGAAATGCAGGAGATCACCCGGTATGCCAGAAAATACCATGTGCAGCTGGTGCCCCTGGTACAGGGACTCGGACACGTGAGTTTTATTTTAAAATGGCCCCAGCACAGTCACCTTCGGGAAATACCTGCATCCAACTGGGAGTTCTGCCCGCTGAAAGAAGGTAGCTATGAATTGCTGTTCGATCTCTGGGAAGATGCCATTGAGGCAACGCCCGGTTCTGAATATATCCATATCGGTTCGGATGAAACCTATGAGTTAGGCTTGTGTGAACATTGCCAGCTGAAATCAGAAGAGATCGGCAGAAGTGGTCTTTATACCCTGTTTACCAATAAGGCCGGAAAGCACCTGAAAACAAAAGGAAGAAAAACAATGTGCTGGGAAAGGCCCATGGGATGGAAAGTCAGCAAGTCCCCTGCCAAGGGGATAGAACCAGTGAAAAACCTGGTACTGACCGAGAGTTACAGTTATGAAACAGCGGATTATCAATATGCCAGGGAAGCAAAGGAAATGGGCTATGAAATTTTCACCTATGATCCAAATCCGGGTGTAGTGCCATTGATGGTTCCATATTTGTTTGAGCTGAGGGAAGGCGGCAAAACCAGCATGGGTAGTTTGGAGAAATCATATAAGCATCTGACATCTTCCACGAAGTCCGGGTACTTTGACGGCATGATAAATACATCCTGGGATGATGCCGGACTTCATAACCAGTCCTGGATGCTGAGTTTTATCAATTCTGCAGAATGGTCCTGGAGCGCAAATAATCCTTCCCTGGAAGAGTTCATCCATAATTTTTTAATGAATTATTACGGCGAGGATTCCAAAGACATGGGTGAATTATACCGCTTGCTCAACGAGGCAAGCTATTATTATTTTGAATCATTTGAGCGCCGGGTCTGGCATTATGGTTATATAGGCAAGACCCATCTTCCAGATCTCCCTCGTGGTGACAACCTGGAATATGATGAATTCTGGAACAGGGAGTATGCAACCAGAATAGAAGCATCCCATGAACAGTTAAAACAGATGGAGCGTGCCCGGGAGATCATCCTGGCAAACCAGGAAAGTGGTATCAGGAACAGCTATGACCTGGAGCTTTTTACTTCCTACGTAGACTTGGTAAGCCATACATGTAACACCTACCTCGCCTT